>NZ_JBIWFT010000008.1:0-239888 GCF_044763205.1 Kitasatospora sp. NPDC096204 | reverse complement strand
CGCGGCGGGGGCCCCGGGGGCGGGCCCGCGGCCCGCCCCCCGCTGGCCCCCCGACCCTCCCACCCCGGGGGGGGGGGGGGGGGGGGCCCCCCCGGGGGGGGGGGGGGGGGGGGGGGGCCCCCCCCCCCCCCCACGGCCCCGGACCGAAATCGCCCGGCCCGGATGCGGACAGCACCGGTCCTGGTCGCCTATGTTGGCGTTGTATAGGGTGCCCGGACCCGCCTAGCCGTCACCCTCGGCAGCAAGGCACGGCGGACGGGGACGGCGGACTCTTTCGGTCCGTCGCACATCAACTGTGGACGACGGACGCGCGCCGCCCCGGCGCGGGCGCGACGTCATGTGGAGGACGCGCTATGAGCAGCGACCCGTGGGGCCGTGTGGACGAGCAGGGCACGGTCTACGTCAGGACGGCCGACGGTGAACGCGTCGTCGGTTCCTGGCAGGCCGGCTCGCCCGAGGAGGCCCTCGCCTACTTCGAGCGCAAGTACCAGGGCATCGAGGTGGAGATCGGCCTGCTGGAGAAGCGGGTGCGCACCACCGACCTGGCCGCGAAGGACGCCCAGGCCGCGCTGGAGCACCTGCGTGCCCAGGTGGTCGAGGGGCACGCGGTCGGCGACCTGGAGGGCCTGGCCAAGCGGCTGGACACGCTCGCCGGTGAGATCGAGAGCCGGCGCGAGGAGCGCAAGGCCGCTCGTGCCAAGGCCCAGGACGAGGCCCGTTCGGCCAAGGAGGCCCTGGTCTCCGAGGCCGAGCAGCTCGCCGAGTCCACCCAGTGGCGGGAGGCCGGGGACCGGCTGCGCGCCCTGGTGGACACCTGGAAGAGCCTGCCGCGGCTGGACCGCAAGAGCGACGACGAGCTGTGGCACCGCTTCTCGCACGCCCGCTCGGTCTTCTCCAAGCACCGCAAGGCGCACTTCGCCACCCTGGACGCCGAGCGCGAGAAGGCCCGGCAGACCAAGGAGTCGCTGGTCGCCGAGGCCGAGGCGCTGTCCTCGTCCACGGAGTGGGGCAGCACCGCCGCCTCCTACCGTGACCTGATGGCGCGCTGGAAGGCCGCCGGCCGGGCCCAGCGGGACATCGAGGACGAGCTGTGGGCGCGGTTCCGCGGCGCCCAGGACGTCTTCTTCCAGGCCCGCTCCTCGGTGTTCAGCGAGCGGGACGCCGAGCAGGTGGAGAACCAGAAGCTCAAGGAGACGCTGGCCGCCGAGGCCGAGGCGATCCTGCCGATCACCGACCTCAAGGCCGCCAAGGCCGCGCTGCGCGAGGTCAACGAGCGCTGGGAGGCCATCGGCCACGTGCCGCGCGAGGTCCGTCCGAAGCTGGACGGCCGGCTGAACGCGGTCGAGCGGGCCATCCGCGAGGCCGAGGAGGCCGAGTGGAAGCGCTCCAACCCGGAGGCCAAGGCCCGCGCGGCCGGCATGGTGGGCCTGTTCCAGACGAAGGCCGACAAGATCCAGGCCGACCTGGACAAGGCCCGCGCGGCCGGCAACGCCTCCAAGGTCGCCAAGCTGGAGTCCGAGCTGGCCGGCGTGCGGACCCTGCTGGACCAGGCGCACAAGAGCCAGGAGGAGTTCAGCGGCTGACCGCCCTGACCCGCTGAACGCGGAAGGCCCCCCGGGAGCTCCCGGGGGGCCTTCCGCGCTGTTGCGGGGCCGCGCCGCTACTTGCGGGCGGAGGTGACGCGGTAGACGTCGTACACGCCCTCGACGCCGCGCACCGCCTTGAGCACGTGGCCCAGGTGCTTCGGGTCGCCCATCTCGAAGGTGAAGCGGCTCATCGCCACCCGGTCCCGGGAGGTCTGCACCGCCGCCGACAGGATGTTGACGTGCTGGTCGGAGAGCACCCGGGTGACGTCCGAGAGCAGTCGGGAGCGGTCCAGCGCCTCGACCTGGATGGCCACCAGGAAGACCGAGGACTGGGTGGCCGCCCACTCGACGTCGATCATGCGCTCCGGCTGCTGGCTCAGCGCGTCCACGTTGACGCAGTCGGCGCGGTGCACCGAGACGCCGTTGCCGCGGGTCACGAAGCCGACGATCGGGTCGCCCGGCACCGGGGTGCAGCAGCGGGAGAGCTTGACCCAGACGTCCTCGACGCCCTTGACGATCACGCCCGGGTCGCCCTTGGCCCGGCGGCGCACCGCGCGGCGGTTGTCGTGGGTCGGGGTGGCGGTCTCCGCCAGGTCCTCGGTCGCGCCCTCCTCGCCGCCGAGCGCCTGCACCAGCTTCTGCACGATGTTCGGCGCGGCGACGTGGCCCTCGCCGATCGCGGCGTAGAGCGAGGAGATGTCGGGGTAGCGCATCTCGTGGGCCAGGGTGACCAGCGAGTCGCCGGTCAGGATCCGCTGGATCGGCAGGCCCTGCTTGCGCATCGCCCGGACGATCGCCTCCTTGCCGTGCTCGATCGCCTCCTCGCGGCGCTCCTTGGAGAACCAGGCGCGGATCTTGTTGCGGGCACGCGGCGACTTGACGAAGCCCAGCCAGTCCCGGGACGGGCCGGCGTTCTCCGCCTTGGAGGTGAACACCTCGACGGTGTCGCCGTTCTCCAGGGTCGACTCCAGCGGCACCAGCCGCCCGTTGACCCGGGCGCCTATCGTCCGGTAGCCGACCTCGGTGTGCACGGCGAAGGCGAAGTCGACCGGGGTGGCCCCGGCCGGCAGGGCTATCACGTCGCCCTTGGGGGTGAAGACGAAGACCTCGTTGCTGGCCAGGTCGAAGCGCAGCGACTCCAGGAACTCGCCCGGGTCCGCGGTCTCCTTCTGCCAGTCCAGCAGCTGCCGCAGCCAGGCCATCTCGTTGACGGCGCCGGCCTTGTCGTCCTTGCGGACCTGGGTCGGGGTGTCGGTGCGCACCTTGGACGCCCCGGCCACCGCGCGCTGCTTGTACTTCCAGTGCGCGGCGATGCCGTACTCGGCCCGCCGGTGCATGTCGAAGGTGCGGATCTGCAGCTCGACCGGCTTGCCCCCGGGACCGATCACCGTGGTGTGCAGCGACTGGTACATGTTGAACTTGGGCATCGCGATGTAGTCCTTGAACCGCCCCGGCACCGGGTTCCACCGCGCGTGGATGGTGCCCAGCGCCGCGTAGCAGTCGCGGACGGTGTCGACCAGGACCCGGATGCCCACCAGGTCGTAGATCTCGGCGAAGTCCCGGCCCCGGACGATCATCTTCTGGTAGACCGAGTAGTAGTGCTTCGGCCGGCCGGTGACGGAGGCGGTGATCCGGGCGCCGCGCAGGTCCGCCTGGACCTGGTCGATGACGGTCGCCAGGTACTCGTCCCGCTTGGGGGCGCGCTCGGCGACCAGCCGGACGATCTCGTCGTACATCTTGGGGTAGAGGATCGCGAAGGCGAGGTCCTCCAGCTCCCACTTGATGGTGTTCATGCCCAGCCGGTGCGCCAGCGGGGCGTAGATCTCCAGCGTCTCGCGGGCCTTCTTCTCCTGCTTCTCCCGCTTGAGGTAGCGCATCGTGCGCATGTTGTGCAGGCGGTCGGCCAGCTTGATCACCAGGACCCGCGGGTCCTTGGCCATCGCCACGACCATCTTGCGGACGGTCTCGGCCTGCGCGGCCTCGCCGAACTTGACCCGGTCCAGCTTGGTGACGCCGTCCACCAGCAGGGCCACCGAGTCGCCGAAGTCCTTGCGCAGGGTCTCCAGGCCGTAGTCGGTGTCCTCGACGGTGTCGTGCAGCAGCCCGGCCATCAGGGTCGGGGCGTCCATGCCGAGCTCGGCCAGGATCGTCGCCACGGCCAGCGGGTGGGTGATGTACGGGTCGCCGCTCTTGCGCTTCTGCCCGCGGTGCCACTTCTCGGCGACCGCGTACGCCTTCTCGATGTCACGCAGCAGCGCCGGGTCGGCCTTGGGGTCGTTGGCCCGGATCGAGCGGAACAGCGGCTCCAGGACGGGGTTGAGCACGCTGGAGCGCTGGCCGCCCAGGCGGGCCAGCCGGGCTCGCATGCCGCCGGTGGAGCCGCGGCCGGAGGGGCCGAGCGAACGCGACGAGGTCGGCGCCGGGCGTGCCGGGGTGGCCCCCGAGGGCGTGGGACGGTTTTCGGGGGTGGCCGCTGCGGCCGTGGGCACAACCTCGTCGGGCAAGGACAACTCCTCGGGGCACCGGGGCCGACCCCTGCCGAGACCCGAACGGTCGGGTACAACCGGGAGGGGATGAATCTTCATGGTACCGAGCCGGGCGCCGGGGTGTTCATCCGGCCGTGCCAGGAAACGGGAGGACGGCGGTCGGATGTCCCGACCGCCGTCCTCCCGAGGTGTCCGTCAGACCGTGACCAGCGTCTCCAGCGGAGCGCCGTCCAGGTGCCCGGCCAGCCGCTCGCGGCCGTCCAGGAAGCCCAGCTCCATCAGCACCACGACGCCCGCCAGCTCGGCCCCGGCCTCCTTCACCAGGTCCAGCGAGGCGCCGATGGTGCCGCCGGTGGCCAGCACGTCGTCCACCACCAGCACCCGCTCACCGGGAGCGAAGGCGTCGCACTGCACCTCCAGCGTCGCCGAGCCGTACTCCAGCTCGTACGAGCGCCGGAACACCTCGCCGGGCAGCTTGCCCTGCTTGCGGATCGGCACGAAGCCGAGCCCGGCCGCGAAGGCCGCCGGAGCCGCCAGCACGAAGCCGCGCGCCTCCAGGCCCACCACCTTGGTCGCACCGAGCTGCTTGGCCCGGCCCGCCAGCGCGCTGGTCAGGGCGCCGAAGGCCTCGGCGTCGGCGAGCAGCGGAGCGATGTCCTTGAACAGCACACCCGGCTTCGGGTAGTCCGGGACGTCCCGGATCCGGCTGTTCAGCAGCTCGGCCAGTGCGATGTCGGCGGTGGTCACGGTTCTGTCCTTAACGGTCCGGTGGGGCCCCGGGGTCGTGCCCGGGGTCAGCGCTTGGTGGACGGACGGCCCTTGGCACGGGCGGTGCCGGCCGACCGGCCACGCTGTCCGACCATACCCGCAGGCTGCTCCTCGCCCGTCGGCTCCCCGTCCGCCTCGGCACCGTCCGCGGTCTCGGCCTTGGCGGCCGCGGCGGCCCGGTGCTGCAGGACCCGCTTGCGCAGCGCCTTCATCTCCGGCTGCTCCTCCTTGAGCTGCGCCAGCAGCGGGGTGGCGACGCAGATCGAGGAGTAGGCACCGGCCGCGAGGCCGATGAACAGCGCGAGCGAGATGTCGTTCAGGGTACCGGCGCCCAGCAGGCCGCCACCGATGAACAGCAGCGCGGCGACCGGAAGCAGCGCCACCACGGTGGTGTTGAGCGAGCGCACCAGGGTCTGGTTGAGGCCGGCGTTGGCGGCGTCGCTGTAGGTGAGCTTGTTCTGCTTGGTGATCCCCTTGGCGTTCTCCTTCACGGTGTCGAAGACGACGACCGTGTCGTAGAGCGAGTAACCGAGGATGGTCAGGAAGCCGATCACCGTACCCGGGGTGACCTCGAAGCCCACCAGGGCGTACACGCCGATGGTGATCAGGAGGTCGTGGATGAGGGCGACCAGGGCGGAGACCGCCATCCGCCACTCGAAGGCGATCGCCAGGTAGACCGTCACCAGGACCATGAAGACGATCAGACCGGTGAGAGCCTTCTGGGAGATCTGCTTGCCCCAGCTGGGGCCGATCACCTGGGCCTCGACGGTGTCCAGCGGCACGCCGAGCTTCTGCGACAGCTCGGAGCGGATCTCGTCCGAGCTCTTCGACTCCTCGGTGCTGACCTGGATGCGGATCTTGCCGCTGTCGGTCGACTGCACCAGCGGGTGCGTGGAGACGACCCCGTCGGCGGTGTCCTGCGCCTGGGAGACCGTCAGGCCGGGCTTGGACACGGTGTAGACCGAGCCGCCCTTGAACTCGATGCCCAGGTGCAGGCCCATGGCCAGGCCGATCGCCGCGACCAGAACGATCACGCCGGAGATGGAGTACCAGAGCTTACGGCGTCCGACGAAGTCGAAGCTGACTTCGCCCTGGTAGAGCCGGTGGCCCAGGTTGGAGAAGCGTGACACGGTGTCAGGCCTCCTTCACGGCGGCAGAGGAGGGGCTACGGCGACGGCTGCTGCGCAGCGGCGGGCGGGCGCCCAGCCGCTTCGGGTCCAGGCCGGACCACGGGTGGCCGTTCAGGAAGAACTTCCGGCGGGCCAGCAGCGTGATCAGCGGCTTGGTGAAGAGGAAGATCACCACCACGTCGAGCAGGGTGGTCAGACCCAGGGTGAACGCGAAGCCCTGGACCTTGCCGACCGAGACCACGTAGAGCACGGCGGCACAGAGGAAGGACACGAAGTCCGAGACCAGGATGGTGCGCCGGGCGCGCGGCCAGGCCCGCTGGACCGCCGGGCGCAGCGGGGCGCCCTCGCGGACCTCGTCGCGGATGCGCTCGAAGTACACGATGAAGGAGTCGGCGGTGATGCCGATCGCGACGATCGCACCGCAGACCGCCGGCAGGTTCAGCGCGAAGCCGATCGCGTTGCCGAGCAGGCTCATGATCGAGTAGGTCAGGACCGCCGAGACGAGCAGACCGGCGATCGAGACCAGGCCGAGGCCGCGGTAGTAGATCAGCGAGTAGGCGACCACCAGGACCATGCCGATCAGGCCGGCGACCAGACCGGCCTTGAGCTGGTCGCTGCCGAGCGCCGGGGAGACGGTGGTGATGTCGCTCTTGGCGAACTCCAGCGGCAGGGCGCCGTAGCTCAGCACGTTGGCGAGGTCCTGTGCCTCGGCCTGGCTGAAGCGGCCGGTGATGACCGCGCTGCCACCCGGGATCGGCCCGTTGACCTGCGGGTGGGAGACCACCTGGTTGTCCAGCACGATGGCGAACTGGTTGGTCGGCGGGGCCTGGGCGGCCAGCTGGCCGGTGACCTTGGCGAAGGCGTCGGTGCCGGTGCCGTTGAACTGCAGCTGGACCTGCCAGCCGGCACCCGTCTGGGTGTCGATGCTGGCCTGGGCCTTGGAGACGTCCGCGCCCTTCACGGCCGCGGGGCCGAGGGCCAGCTTCTCGTAGTAGCCGTTCTCGGCCTTCTGGGAGCAGGCGACGACGGCCTTGTCCTCGGCACCGGTCTGGGCGGCGCGGACGTCAGGCTTGGAGCAGTCCAGGGCGGCGAAAGCGGCGGCCAGCTCGGGCGGCACGGTGCCCTGGGTCATCGCGTTGCCGATGTCGGCCGGGGTCTGCGGGACGGCCGGGGTGCTCGGGGCGCCGGTGGCGGCCGGGGCCGCGCTGCCGGTGGCGGCGGGAGCGGCGCCGGTGGCGGCGGCGGTCGGGCTGGCGCCCTCGGCGGCCAGCGCCTCGCTCGCGGGGCGGCCCTGCTTGGTGGCACTCGGGGCCGCGGACTGGGCACCGGCGGCGGGGGTGGCGGCCGGCGTCGCGCCCGGGGTGCCGGTGGCGGCCGCGGACGGGGTGCCGGTCGGCTCCGGTGCGGAGATGCCGCTGGGGGCAACGGCCAGGACCGGGCGGAAGAACAGCTTCGCGGTGGTACCCACCTGGTCCGCGGCGTTCTGCCGGTCACCGCCCTTGGGGATGTTCACGATGATCGTGTCCGACCCCTGGGTCTGGACCTCCGCCTCGGAGACACCCATGCCGTTGACGCGGCGCTCGATGATCCCGACGGCGATGTCCATGTTGGACTTGCTGAGAGCCTTGGGATCGGACGACTTCGCGGTCAGCGTGATGCTGGTGCCACCGGCGAGATCGATCCCGAGCCGGGGCTTGGTGGTGCCCGTCCCGAACATGAGGGCGACCAGTCCGACGGTGACGACCAGGATGAGGGCCAGCGCCCGCCCTGGGTAGCCGTCGCGCGGGCGCGACTTGGGTGTTGCCACCTTGCTCGTTTCTCCCTGTCCATGCCACTTTCCCGGCCGTACCCCCGGCCGGCGATAGTCGGGACGGGGGTACGGCGGTTCTGTGGCCCTGAGGTCCTGTGGGCTCGCGGCGGATGCCGCGCGGCCGGGCGGGTTGCCCGGCCGTACTTACTTGCTCTCGGGAGCCCCGCCCTCGGCATCGCCCTTCGCGGCGCTGTCCTTGGTGAGCGTCAGCGGCTTGTCCTCGACCGGCGCGGCGTCGGCGTCCTCGGCCTCCGGCTCGGGCAGCTCGTCATCGGCGGGGCGGCCGTTGATGATCGCGTCGTACTCCTGGGGGTCCAGGACGGCCGCGACGGCGCTCTTGGTGAAGTGGGTGACCACGCCGGGCGCGATCTCCAGCTCGACGGTCTCCTCGTTGACCGCCTTCACCTGGGCGTACAGGCCACCGATGGTGCGCACCCCCGCCCCGGGCTCCAGCGCCGTCTGCATCTGCTGCTGCTGCTGCTGGCGCTTCTTCTGCGACCGGAACATGAGCACGATCGCGATGATCGGGAGGAGAAGGATGATGAGGTTCACTGCAGCCAGGGTCCTTTACGGGCCGCCGACCGGCGGCCTGTGTGGTATTGGTCGGCCCGTCAGGTGAGAGGGGCGGTCCGGCGGAGTCTAGGCGACCCCGAATCGATCGGACAACGCCAAGCATCGCATCCTGCCGCCGAAAGTGGCGACCCTCCGCCTGCACAGTTTCACCGGACTTCGCTCCGGGCCACTCCCCACGCCACCTAGGGAGCAGCGGACGGGAACCGACCCGCCGATCTCACCCGTTCGGCCGATGGCGGTCAACTTTCGTCGGCGGGGAACAGCTCCGACTGCGCCGGAACACCTCTGCGAGTGGTCTGCACCGGCGGGGTCATGCCGAGGTGCTGCCAGGCGGCCGCGGTGGCGATCCGACCGCGCGGAGTGCGGGCGAGCAGGCCCTCGCGGACCAGGAAGGGCTCGGCGACCTCCTCGACCGTCTCGGACTCCTCCCCCACGGCGACGGCGAGTGTCGACAAACCGACCGGCCCGCCGCCGAACAGCCGCAGCAGCGCGTCCAGCACCGCGCGGTCCAGCCGGTCCAGCCCGCGGGCGTCCACCTCGTAGACGTCCAGTGCCTGGGCGGCGATCTCGGCGTTGACCAGGCCGTCGTGCCGGACCTGGGCGTAGTCGCGGACCCGGCGCAGCAGCCGGTTGGCGATGCGCGGGGTGCCGCGCGAGCGCCCGGCGATCTCGGCCGCACCGGCCGGGTCTATCTCCACGTCCAGCAGCGTGGCCGAGCGGTGCACCACCCGCTGGAGTTCGGCCGGGGCGTAGAACTCCATGTGCCCGGTGAAGCCGAAGCGGTCGCGCAGCGGCGGCGGCAGCAGGCCGGCCCTGGTGGTGGCGCCGACCAGGGTGAAGGGCGGCAGCTCCAGCGGGATGGCGGTGGCGCCCGGCCCCTTGCCGACGATCACGTCGACCCGGAAGTCCTCCATCGCCATGTAGAGCATCTCCTCGGCCGGCCGGGACATCCGGTGGATCTCGTCGAGGAAGAGCACCTCGCCCTCGGTGAGCGAGGAGAGGATCGCCGCGAGGTCACCCGCGTGCTGGATGGCCGGGCCGGAGGTGATCCGGATCGGGGCGCCCAGCTCGGCGGCGATGATCATGGACAGGGTGGTCTTGCCGAGCCCGGGCGGGCCGCTCAGCAGCACGTGGTCGGGCGCGCTGCCGCGCTTGCGGGCGGCCTGGAGCACCAGCGACAGCTGCTCGCGCACCCGCTCCTGGCCGATGAACTCGTCCAGCAGCTTGGGGCGCAGCGCCGCCTCCACCGCCTGGTCCTCGCCGTCGGCGGCAGCCGTGACCAGCCGGTCGGCGGGTTCCGAGTCGTACATCCTCGCGGGCTCCAGAGTCTCCAGTGTCGACAAACGGACAGATCGTCAGGTGATCAGCGGGCGCGGTTGAGGCCGCGCAGGGCGAGCCTGAGCAGGGCACCGACATCCGGCGTCGGCTGTGCCTCGGCCTCCGGGGTGACGGCGGCGACCGCCTCGTCCGCCTCGCGCGGGGCGTAGCCGAGGCCGGTCAGCGCGGAGTGCAGCTGCTCGCTCCACGGCGCCGGACCGGCGGCGATCGGCTTCTGCGCGGGGACGGCACCGTGCGGGGCGCCGAGCTTGTCCTTGTACTCCAGCAGCAGCTTGGCCGCCTTGGCCTTGCCGATGCCCGGCACGGCGACCAGCGCCTTCTCGTCGCCGGCCGCGATCGCGGCGCGCAGCGCGTCGGGGCTGTGCACGCCGAGGATCGCCTGCGCCAGCTTGGGGCCGACGCCCGGCGCCGCCTGGAGGATCTCGAACACCGCGCGCTCGTCGTCGTCCGCGAAGCCGAACAGGGTCAGCGAGTCCTCCCGGACCACCAGCGAGGTGGCCAGCCGGACCGGCTCGCCCAGCCGCAGCCCGGCCAGGGTGTTCGGGGTGCACTGCACGGCCATGCCGACGCCGCCCACCTCGACGACCGCGATCCCGGAGGAGACGGCCGCCACGGGCCCTTGCACGAAGGCGATCATCGGACGGTGCCTTTCAAAGGAGTGGAGCGGGAGGTGGTGCGGGCGGCCCGGACGGCGGCCTCCAGCCGGTTGCTCGCCCCGCCGCGCCAGATGTGGCAGATGGCCAGCGCCAGCGCGTCGGCGGCGTCGGCGGGCTTGGGCGGCGCGTCGAGCCGCAGCAGGCGCTGCACCATGGCGGTGACCTGCGCCTTGTCGGCCCGGCCCGAGCCGGTGACGGCGGCCTTGACCTCGCTGGGGGTGTGCAGGGTGACGGGTATGCCGCGCCGGGTGGCGCAGAGCATCGCGACCGCGCTGGCCTGGGCGGTGCCCATCACGGTGCGGACGTTGTGCTGGGCGAAGACGCGCTCGACGGCGACCAGGTCCGGCCGGTGCTCGTCCAGCCAGGCCTCGAGGCCCTGCTCCACCTGGAGCAGCCGCTGCCCGATCTCCGCGTCGGCGGGGGTGCGCACCACGCCGACCCCGGCCATCCGCAGCGGCCGGCCCGGCGCGCCCTCGACCACGCCGACTCCGCACCTGGTCAGCCCCGGGTCCACGCCCAGTACCCGCACCACTCGCCCCGACTCCCTGCCGCTCGCCACTCGAAGGACCCCCGCAGGCTACCGCCCGGGTCGGACAACCCGACCGACGACACCGGCCCGGTGGTCCAGGGACCACCGGGCCGGGCAGTGAGAACGGTCACTCAGGACCGTCACTCGGCGTCGAGCTGCGCACCGACCTCGTCGGAGATGTCGAAGTTGGCGAAGACGTTCTGCACGTCGTCGCTGTCCTCGAGCGCGTCGATCAGCTTCAGGATCTTGCGGGCGCCGTCGACGTCCAGCTCGACCTGCATGCTGGGCAGGAAGTTCGCCTCGGCCGAGTCGTAGTCGACGCCGGCGTCGACCAGCGCGGTGCGCACGGCGACCATCTTCGAGGCCTCGGAGACGATCTCGAACGAGTCGCCGAGGTCGTTGATCTCCTCGGGCTCCTGGTCGAGGACGACCTCGAACAGCTTGTCCTCGTCCACGCCGTCGGCCTTGGGGACGATGACGACACCCTTGCGGGTGAACAGGTACGACACCGAGCCCGGGTCGGCCATCGAGCCGCCGTTGCGGGTCATCGCGACGCGCACGTCGGAGGCGGCGCGGTTGCGGTTGTCGGTGAGGCACTCGATCAGGACCGCGACGCCGTTCGGGCCGTAGCCCTCGTACATGATGGTCTGGTAGTCGGCGCCGCCGGCCTCCAGACCGCCACCGCGCTTGACGGCGCGGTTGATGTTGTCGATCGGGACCGAGCTCTTCTTCGCCTTCTGGATGGCGTCGTAGAGCGTCGGGTTGCCCGCCGGGTCGGGACCGCCGGTACGCGCCGCCACCTCGATGTTCTTGATCATCTTGGCGAAGAGCTTGCCGCGCTTGGCGTCGATCACGGCCTTCTTGTGCTTGGTGGTAGCCCACTTAGAGTGGCCGGACATCGCCAGCTCCTTTACGTCGCCAAAGGGAAATGAACAGATGAGATCTTACCGGTGTCGCCACCGGTGAGACGCACACGGTCAGCGCGCGGCCGCGGAGAGGTGCTCCTCGACCATCCGCACGAAGTACGCGTGCACCCGGTGGTCGCCGGTCAGCTCCGGGTGGAAGGAGGTGGCCAGCAGGTTGCCCTGGCGGACCGCCACGATCCGGCTGTCCGGGCCGTCCGCGGCGGGCAGCTCGGCCAGGACCTTGACGCCCGCTCCGACCGACTCGACCCAGGGGGCGCGGATGAAGACGCCGTGCACCGGCGCGTCGTCCAGGCCGGCGAAGTCGATCCCGGACTCGAAGGACTCGTTCTGACGGCCGAAGGCGTTGCGGCGCACCGTCATGTCGATGCCACCGACGGTCTCCTGGTCCTCGCGGCCGTCCAGGATCTTGTCCGCCAGCATGATCATGCCCGCGCAGGTGCCGTAGACCGGCATCCCGGCGGCGACCCGCTCGCGCAGCGGATCCATCACGCCGAACAGCAGGGCCAGCTTGGACATGGTGGTGGACTCCCCGCCGGGGATCACCAGCGCGTCGACCTCGGCCAGCTCCTCGGCGCGGCGCACCGGACGGGCGAGCGCGTCGGCCTCGGCCAGCGCCACCAGGTGCTCGCGGACGTCGCCCTGGAGGGCGAGGACGCCGATGACAGGAGTGCTCACGGTCTTCAACCTCAATCGATCGTTACGACGGACTACGTGGCGCGGCCCGCCGCGCACCGAGGCGCTGCGGCGGGCCGGCCCGGAAACTGCGGGTGGCTACCAGCCGCGGTTGGCGTAGCGCTCGGTCTCCGGCAGGGTGTCGCAGTTGATGCCGACCATGGCCTCGCCCAGGTTGCGGGAGGCGTCCGCGATGACCTTCGGGTCGTCGAAGAAGGTGGTGGCCTTGACGATGGCGGCGGCACGCTTGGCCGGGTCGCCCGACTTGAAGATGCCGGAGCCGACGAAGACGCCCTCGGCGCCCAGCTGGCGCATCAGCGCGGCGTCGGCCGGGGTGGCCACGCCACCGGCGGAGAACAGCACGACCGGCAGCTTGCCGAGCTCGGCGACCTCCTTGACCAGCTCGTACGGGGCGCGCAGCTCCTTGGCGGCGGCGTACAGCTCGTTGTTGTCCAGGGCGCGCAGGTGGCCGATCTCGTTCTTGATCTGGCGCAGGTGGCGGACGGCCTCGACGACGTTGCCGGTGCCGGCCTCGCCCTTCGAGCGGATCATGGCCGCGCCCTCGGCGATGCGGCGCAGGGCCTCGCCCAGGTTGGTGGCGCCGCAGACGAAGGGGGTGGTGAACGCGAACTTGTCCGAGTGGTTGACCTCGTCGGCCGGGGTCAGGACCTCGGACTCGTCGATGTAGTCGACGCCCAGCGACTGGAGCACCTGCGCCTCGACGAAGTGGCCGATGCGGGACTTGGCCATCACCGGGATGGAGACCGCCTCGATGATCTCCTCGATCATGTTCGGGTCGGACATGCGAGCCACGCCGCCGTCCTTGCGGATGTCCGCCGGGACCCGCTCCAGGGCCATGACGGCGACCGCGCCGGCGTCCTCGGCGATCTTGGCCTGCTCGGCGTTGACCACGTCCATGATCACACCGCCCTTGAGCTGCTCGGCCATGCCGCGCTTCACACGGGCGGTGCCGATCTGCGGCTGGTCTGCGGTGGTGGGGGTGGTGGACACGTGAGACCTCACTCGAAGATGAATCAGTGCTATCGCCCTATGGTAGGCAGAACGGGTGACCCCTCCATGCGCCACCAAGTCCAGCCCGGACGACGGGACACGACATTCAGGCCGTATCCGGGGGACACCCTAAGCTGGCGCTCCCTCGGGCGTGAGGGCGGGCGGCGGGGCGTCGTCCATCTCGAACGCCAGCGGGAACGGCGCCTTCCCCGCCAGCCGGAAGTACCGCACCAGACGGTGCTCGCGCACCGCCCGCGCCGCCCGCACCGCGTCGTTGTGGAACCGACGGGCCATCGGCACCCGCCGCACCGCGGCCGTCAGATCACGAACCGCGTCCTCACCGCCCGGCTCGGCCATCAGCGCCGCCATCTGCTCCGGCTCCTCGAACACCGCCCGCAGCGCCAGACTCAACTGGCTCTCCGCCACCTCGCGCTGCTCGTCCTCGGCCTGCCGGGCCGCGTGCGCCGCGTCCAACAGCAGCAGCGAGGCCGCCGGATCCAGCAGCGAGGACGTCGCCAGCTCCATCGCCACCGACGCCCGGCGCACCAGCTGCGCGTCCAGCGCCGCCCGCGCGGCGTCGATCCGGGCGTGCAACCGGTCCAGCCGACCGGCCGTCCAACTCAGGTACATGCCGAACAGCACCACGGCCACGCCGGCCCAGATCCAGGTAGTCACGGGCCGCTACGTTACCGGGTGTCACCGGTTCAGCCCCGGGCGGTCGCGTTCCGGTAACTCTCACGGTCGATGTCCGCGATGTTCACCGCCGTGAACAGCCGGGTGCCCGGCTTCGGCCGGACGTACTGCGCCAGCAGCGCCAGCACGCCCTCGCTCAGCGCCGCCTTCGCCTCCGGCGTACGGCCGGGGAAGATCTGGAACTCCACGAACACCTGGGTGTCCGCGGCCGCCCCGCTGGTGCCCACCACCAGCACCTCGCTCTGCCGGAACACCGTCTTGCAGGACTCCGGCTTCGCGTCGATCGTCGCCTCCGCCAGCCGGTTGATCGCCAGGCCCAGGCCCCGGCGGTCGAAGGTGCCGGCCAGGTCGGCCGAGTAGTCGACGGAGATCTGCGGCATCGTCGCCCCCGTGGATCGCAGTGGTACGGACGCCCGACCCTAACCCCACCGACACCCGGACCCGCCCGCGGGGATCAGTCCCGTGCCAGCCCGAACCGGCCGCGCCGACCGTTGCGCACGTCCTCCTCGACCACCGCCGCCTCGCCGGCCGTCACCGTCTCGTACACCGCCAGGATGTCCGCGCCCACCGTCGACCAGTCGAACCGCCGCACGTGCCGCGACGCCGCCTCCCGCAGCTCCTCCAACCGCGCCGGATCACCCAGCAGCCGCAGCGCCGTACGCGCCAGCGCGTCCGCGTCCTCCACCGGGAACAGCTCCCCCGCGTCCCCGCCGTCCAGCACCTGCTTGAACGCGTCCAGGTCGCTCGCCAGCACCGGCGCGCCCGCCGACATCGCCTCGACCAGGATGATCCCGAAGCTCTCGCCACCGGTGTTCGGCGCCACGTACAGGTCCACGCTACGCAGCAGCCGCGCCTTGTCCCGGTCGCTCACCATGCCGAGGAACTCCACCTGCGCGCGCACCTCGGGCGCCAGGCCCGCGACGGCCTCCTCCTCGTCGCCCTTGCCCGCCACCAGCAGCCGTACCCCCGGCCGCTCCGCCAGGATCCCCGGCAGCGCCGCCAGCAGCGTCGGCAGGCCCTTGCGCGGTTCGTTGATCCGGCCGATGAAGCCGATCGTGCCCGGCTCCCCCTTCGCCGCACCGCCGGTCCAGCGCTCGTCCGGCTCCGCCTCCGCGAAGAAACCCACGTCCACGCCGTTCGGGATCACCACCGCGTCCCCGCCCAGGTGCTCCACCAGCGTCCGCCGGGCGTACTCCGACACCGCGATCCGGGCCCGCATCTTCTCCAGCCCCGGCTGGAGGATCGGCGAGGCCGCGATCATCACCCGCGACCGCGGATTGGACGTGTGGAACGTCCCCACCATCGGCCCGGTCGCCGACCACGCGGCCAGCATCGACAGGCTCGGCGCGGCCGGCTCGTGCACGTGCAGGATGTCGAACCGCCCGTCGTGCAGCCAGCGCCGCACCCGCGCCGCCGACAGGATCCCGAAGCTCAACCGCGCCACCGACCCGTTGTACGGCACCGCCACCGACCGCCCCGCCGGGACCACGTACGGCGGCAGCGCCTCGTCGTCCTCGGCCGGCGCCAGCACCGACACCTCGTGCCCCAGACCGATCAGGTGCTCGGCCAGGTCCCGGATGTGGAACTGCACCCCACCGGGGACGTCCCAGTCGTACGGGCAGACGATGCCGATCTTCACGGGTTCCTCAAGCTCCTTCGGACAGTCGTGCGGGCGGGGACGGCGGGGCGGCTCAGGACCCGGAGGCCTCGGCCGCGGGCTCCGCGGCCGCCTCCACGCGCTCCACGGGTGCCGCCTTCACCGTCTCACGGACCGGCAGATCGGCCAGCCAGAACTTCTGCAGCATGTGCCAGTCCTGCGGGTGCTCGCGGATGCCCCGCTCCCACACCTCCGCCATCGCCTGGGTCATCGCCAGGGTGCGCTCCTTGCGGTCGCCCTCCTCGGGCACCGGTACCTCCGGGTGGATCCGCGCCCGCAGCACCGGGCCGTCGTACCAGAGCGTCACCGGCAGCAGCGCCGCCCCGGTCCGCTGGCACAGCGCCGCGGGACCGGCCGGCATCCGGGTCTCCTCACCGAAGAACGACACCCGGATGCCCGCATCCGACAGGTCCCTGTCCCCCACCAGGCAGACCATCCTGCCCTCGCGCAGCCGCCGCGCCAGGGTCCCGATCACGTTCACCGAACCGCCGGTCAGCGCCAGGACCTCCATGCCCAGGCTCTCCCGGAACGCCACGAACCGGTCGAACAGCCGCTCCGGCTTCAACCGCTCCGCGACCGTGGTGAACGGATAGCCCTGCTGCGCCACCCAGGCGCCCGCGAGGTCCCAGTTGCCCATGTGCGGCAGCGCTATCACCGCGCCCCGCCCGGCCTCCAGCTGCGTCCGCAGGTGCTCGAAGCCCTCCACCTGGACATCCCTGGCCACCCGCTCCCGGCTCCACACCGGCAGCCGGAACGACTCCATCCAGTACCGCAGGTACGAGCGCATCCCCGCCCGGGACAGCTCCCGCAGCTCGGCCCCGTCCACCCCGGGACGGACCCGGCGCAGGTTCGCCTCCAACTGCAGCACCCGCTTGCCGCGCCTGCGCCACGCGTAGTCCGCCAGCCGGTCGAACAGCCCCCGGGCCACCCGCTCCGGCAGGTGCTTCAGCAGCCCCCACCCCAGCGCGTACGCCCAGTACACCAGTCGGTCCGTCACCGCAGGACTCCCCCCATCAGCTCCCGGCCGCCGCTCGGTCGGCCTCGAACGCCTCCCGGCGCACGGTCAGCATCCGCTGGAACACCGTCACCAGGCTGCCCGCCGCCACCAGCCACAGCGCCACCGGCAGCAGCCACTCCACGTACGGCACACCGAACTTGTGCAGACCCGCGACCCCGGCCGCCACCAGGCTGGCCACCAGCCGCTCGGCCCGCTCCACCAGCCCGGACACGTCACACGGCAGGCCCTGGCTCTCCGCCCGCGCCTTCGTGTACGACACCACCAGACCGCTCGCCAGGCAGAAGATCGCCACCGCGCAGAGCAGGTTGTCGTCACCCTTGCCCGCGTACCACATCGCCAGACCGCCGAAGATCGCCGCATCCGCGACCCGGTCCAGGGTGGAGTCGAGGAACGCCCCCCACTTCGTGCTCCGGCCCAGCTGGCGGGCCATGTTCCCGTCCACCAGGTCCGAGAAGATGAACAGCGTGATCGTGATGGTGCCCCAGAAGAACTCCCCACGCGGGAAGAACACCAGCGCACCGGCCACCGAACCGGCGGTACCGATCAGCGTCACGGCGTCCGGGCTCACGCCCAGGCGGATCAGGAACGCGGCGAACGGGGTCAGGACACGTGTGAAGAAGGCACGCGCGTATTTGTTGAGCATGGCCTTCCCAGCCGCTCCGATCTCCCAGATACCCGCCTGGCGCAGCACGCGCGGCAGACGGCCGGGCGGATCAGCCCGTCCGGCGCACCCATCGTAGCCACGCCGAGGACACGCTCCGGCGCACGCACCGCCGGACACCACCCCCGCCCACCGCACGTACACGTCCGATCACCGACCGGCCGTACGGCCCCCGCCCGACCGGACCCGACCGGCCGTACGACACGCGCCACCGGCGACACCCGCCCCTAGACTGCGAAAGACAGCCTCGGCGCCACGGGAGGAGACCCCGATGCCCGACCGCAGCACGGCACGAGCCGGCCAGGCACCCGCCGTCAGCGGCCCGAAGGACCTGCGCAACGTCGTCCTCATCGGCCCCAGCGGTGTGGGCAAGACCACCCTCGCCGAATCCCTCGCCCTCGCCGCCGGCGCCACCGGCCGTGTCGGCCGCGTCACCGACGGCACCACCGTCTCCGACCACGAGGACATCGAGCACCAGCAGCAGCGCTCCGTCCAGCTCTCGCTCCTCCCCCTCGAGTGGAAGGGCGTCAAGATCAACCTGATCGACCCGCCCGGCCACCCCGACTTCACCGCCGACCTGCGCGCCGCCCTGCACGCCGCCGACGCCGCCGTCTTCGTCGTCTCCGCCACCGACCCGGTCACCGCCCCCACCCGCGCCCTGTGGCGCGAATGCGCCGCCGAAGGCATCCCCCGCGCCATCGCCGTCGCCAAACTCGACATCGCCCGCACCGGCTTCGACGACATCCTCACCGCCTGCCACGACGCCTTCGAACTGGGCCCCGACACCCTCCGCCCGCTCTTCCTGCCCGTCCACCACGACGGACACCCAGACGGCAGCGTCGACCTCCTCACCGGCGACACCTACGGCGACGCCGACCCCCTGCCCGACACCGCCCCCGCCCACGACAGCCTCGTCGAAGCCATCTCCGGCCAGGACGACACCCTCATGGAGCGCTACCTCTCCGGCGACCCCCTCGACACCGACTCCCTCGAGGCCGGCCTGCGCCGCGAAGTCCTCTCCTGCGCCCTCCACCCCGCTGTCCCCACCAGCGAGAACGGACTCGGCGCCGCCGAACTCCTCGACCTCATCGCCCACACCTTCCCCGACCCCACCGAGCGCACCCGCCCCGCCCCCGCGTGCGACCCCGACGCCCCTCTCGCCGCCCAGGTCGTCCGCGTCACCGGCGACGCCTACGTCGGCCGGATCAGCCTGCTGCGCCTCTACGCCGGCACCCTGCGCCCCGACACCAGGATCCACCTCGCCGGCCCCGCCCACACCGCCGACCAGGACGGCGACGAACGGGTCACCGCCCTCACCAGCCCCTTCGGCAAACTCCAGCGCCCCGTCCCGCACGCCGTCGCCGGCGACCTCGTCTGCGCCGCCAAACTCACCACCGCCCGCGCCGGCGACACCGTCCACGACCCCGGCCACCCCGTCGACCTCGAGGGCTGGAGCCTCCCCGAGCCCCTGCTCCCGATCGCCATCGAAGCCCACAGCAAGGCCGACGACGACAAGCTCTCCCAGGCCCTCGCCCGGCTCACCGCCGAAGACCCGGCCCTACGCCTGGAACAGAACCCCGATACCCACCAGCTCGTCCTCTGGTGCACCGGCGAAGCCCACGCCGAGGTCGTCCTCGACCGCCTGCGCACCCGCCACGGCGTCCACGTCGACACCGTCGAGCCCAAGGTCGCCCTGCGCGAGACCTTCGGCACCGCCGCCGCCGGCCACGGCCGCCTGGTCAAGCAGTCCGGCGGCCACGGCCAGTACGCCATCTGCGACCTCGAGGTCGAACCCCTCCCGGCCGGCTCCGGCTTCGAGTTCCAGGAACACGTCGTCGGCGGCGCCGTCCCCAAGCACTTCATCCCCTCCGTCGAGAAGGGCGTCCGCGCCCAGCTCGCCAAGGGCGTCACCACCGGCTACCCGCTCGTCGACGTCCGGATCACCCTCACCGACGGCAAGGCCCACTCCGTCGACTCCTCCGACGCGTCCTTCCAGAACGCCGCCGCCCTCGCCCTGCGCGACGCCGCCGAGCACGCCGTCATCCGCCTGCTCGAACCCGTCGCCGCCGTCAGCGTCCTGCTGCCCGACGACTACCTCGGCGCCGTCCTCGGCGACCTCTCCGCCCGCCGCGGCCGCGTCCTCGGCACCGAGACCGGCGGCACCGGACTCACCCTGCTGCGCGCCGAGGTCCCCGAACTCGAACTCGTCCGCTACCCGATCGACCTGCGCTCGCTCACCCACGGCACCGCCGAGTTCTCCCGCGCCTACCTGCGCCACGAACCCATGCCCGCCGCCCTGGCCGAGCGCTACACCGACTGACGGCCGCCCCGCGGTCCGACGGACCTACGGCCGGGCGGGCTTGCGGACCGGCAGCGCGCACGCCGCCGTACCCCCCGGCATCCGGTGCCGGTTGCGCGCCACCCAGCGGTACGCCAGGCCCGCCAGCGGCCGCACCGGCGCCGCCGTCAACACGGCGCCCAGATACGCCCACGCCCCGCCGGAGCGCATCAGCAGCCGCGCAACCGCCTGCGCGCCCCCGTACACCCGGCCGGTCGGCGTCACCCAGAGCACCTCGCGCTCCGCCCGCTCGGCCGACACCTCGCCCCGGCCGCCCGCGAGCCCGTCCAGCCCCGCCAGGTCCGCGAACTGGAACGGCACCGCCTCCCAGCCCCCCGAGGCCAGCGTCTGCCGCAGGTACCGCTCCGCCCAGCGCACGCAGGACGAACAGAACGAACAGTCCCCGTCGAAGACCAGCACCGGATCCTTCACGGCCGTTCCCCTTCCCTTGCTCCACCGTCCATCCTGCCCCACCGCCACCAGGGGCACCCCGGCGGGTATCGACCCGCCCGAAGCTGGGCATCATGCCCCTCAGGCCTCCGGTGACGGCACTTCAGACGATCATCCGCGCGGGGGTGCCACGGCACGGTAACCTGCCGCTGACAAGGGGAGGAGGGGACGCCACCGTGACCACACTCGACATGACCCCGGGTGCGCAGATACCCCGGACCGACGCCGGCCCGCAGACAGCCATCACCCAGGGACTCTCCTCGACCGCCTACCGCGACGGCGAGATCGGCGCCTTCGTCGGCGCCGTCACCGACGCCAAGGAGAAGAAGGGCCGCTTCGCGCTCTTCCGCCCCAACCTCGGCGAGGCCTTCAGCAAGGCGCTGATCTCCCGCGCCCTGGGCGGCGGCCGCAAACCCCTCGTCCCGGCCTTCGGAGTCGACACCCGCCAGGTCGTCGAACACTGCCTGGCCGCCGAGGAACTGCGCAACACCCGCGACCGGCAGCTCAGCACCGTCTCCGTCGTCACCGGTGTGCTCTTCCTCCCCGGCACCCTGATCTGGCTCGGCGCCTTCCAGCTCCGCGCCTGGCTCAAGCGGGACAACCCGAAGAACGCGGCCGTCTACGGCGGCATCGTGCTCGCCGCGACCGCCGCCCTCGCCGTCCTGCTCCTGCTGCGCCCGCCGGCCGCCGGCTACCTCGGCATCTACCTGCGCGTCACCATGCTCGCGCCGGTCATCGGCTGGTACCTCGCCCGCCGGATCGTCGAGCGCTCCGCCAAGGACCTGCGCTCCCGCTGGCAGGCGCTGGTCGAGGGCAGCGTGGTGGCCGCCTCCGTCGCCAAGGCCGTCCCCCGCGACGACCTCGACAAGAAGGCCACCGACCTGCGCGACAAGCTCGGCCGCCTGGACGCCGAGCAGGAGACCAACATCCACCACTACGCCGGGCCCAAGGGCATCCTCGGTGCCGGCCGCCGCTGGGGCGAGTGGCGCCTCGCCGACACCCTCCACCCCGCCGACGGCCACGCCGACTTCCGCGCCTTCCACCCCTGGGACCTGATCCGCCGGATCTCCTCCCACCTCAAGGGCCTGGGCGTCAGCCACGTCGCCAACAGCGGGATGCCCAACGTCGCCATCAAGCAGTGGGTGGTCTTCGACATCGGCGAGGGCGCCGACGAGATCAGCCGCCCCGGCAACGCCGACATGGACGGCGACCGGATGCGCGACTTCGCCGTGCAGAGCGTCGCCGACAAGCAGACCTTCTCCGGCGGCCCCCGGCACTACCTCGCCACCCAGTTCATCACCCACGACGGCAAGCTGGTCCTCACCTTCACCGTCACCGTCACCCTGCTCGCCAACGTCCTCAACATCACGGTGTCCGGCTACGCGCTCGGCCCGGTCAAGGGCGTCTTCTTCGACAAGCCCAAGGACAAGGAGAAGTCGGTCGCCAAGACCGTGAAGTTCTGGGAGGAGCGCACCGTCAAGCTCCCCCTGATCGACAACGACGAGGTCGTCCGCCAGGCCGTCCGCGCCCCCTTCTACCGGATGCCCGGCCTGCTCGGCTGGCTCGGCGGCGGGCTCGGGCTGCCCGAGCCCTTCGGGCTGCGGCACATCTGGGCCGGCCGGGCCTGGGAGAACCGCTCCATGGTCGACAACGCCCAGAACGCCTCCGTCCCGGTGCTCGCCGCCGTCCACGCGGCCACGCTGGAGTTCCTGGAGGAGCACGACCTGGACGCCGACCGCTTCTTCAAGAACCGCACCTCGATCATCAAGTCCGAGGCGCAGAGCCCCCGCCCGTACGACGTGGACACCTTCAACGCCGGCTGACCCCCGGGAGCACACGAGAGGGCCCCACCGAGCATCCCGGTGGGGCCCTCTCGCACGCGCTGCCCGGGCTCAGCCCTGCGGCCAGACCTCGGCCAGCATCTTCCGGGTGTCCGCCAGCAGCTGCGGCAGCACCTTGGTGTGGCCGACCACCGGCATGAAGTTGGTGTCCCCGCCCCAGCGCGGCACCACGTGCTGGTGCAGGTGCGCCGCGATCCCGGCCCCGGCCGCCGCGCCCTGGTTCATCCCGATGTTGAACCCGTGCGCCCCGGAGGCCGCCCGCAGCGCCGTCATCGCCTTCTTGGTGAAGTCCGCCAGCTCGGCCGTCTCGGCCTCGTCCAGGTCGGTGTAGTCGGCCACGTGGCGGTACGGGACCACCATCAGGTGCCCGCCGTTGTACGGGTACAGGTTCAGCACCGCGAACACGGCGCTCCCCCGGGCGATGATCAGACCGTCCTCGTCGCTCAGGGACGGGATCGAGCAGAACGGACAACCGTCGTCCGGAGCCGGGCCGGTGGGCTTGTTCTCACCCTGGATGTAGGCCATCCGATGGGGGGTCCACAGGCGGCGGAAGCCGTCCGGCTCACCGACGCCCCGCTGCAGTTCCGGCTCAGTCGTCATGCTGATCAGCATATTCGCCCGACGGTGCTTGCAAAGCCGCGCGGGGCAGACTCTTCGAGAGCCTGCCCCGCGCGATACCCGCCAGGGCGGGGCCTACCTCACACCTGGATGCGACGCTCCACCGCGTCCACGATCTCAGCGATCGCCTCGTCGACCGGGACGCCGTTCTTCTGCTCGCCGTTGCGGTAGCGGAAGGACACCGCGCCCGCCTCGACGTCGTCGTTGCCGGCGATCAGCATGAACGGCACCTTGCTGCGCTGGGCGTTGCGGATCTTCTTCTGCATCCGGTCGTCCGAGGTGTCCACCTCGACCCGGATCCCGTGCTTCTTGAGCTTCGCCGCGACCTCCAGCAGGTACGGCACGTGCTCGTCGGTGATCGGGATGCCGGTGACGGTGACCGGGGCCAGCCACGGCGGCATGGCGCCGGCGTAGTGCTCCAGCAGCACTGCGAAGAACCGCTCGATGCTGCCGAACAGCGCGCGGTGGATCATGACCGGACGCTGACGCGAGCCGTCCGCAGCGGTGTACTCGAGATCGAAACGCTCGGGCAGGTTGAAGTCGAGCTGAATCGTCGACATCTGCCAGGTCCGACCGATGGCGTCGCGCGCCTGCACCGAGATCTTCGGGCCGTAGAAGGCCGCGCCGCCCGGGTCCGGCACCAGCGGCAGGCCCTGCTTCTCAGCCACGCTCGCCAGGACGCGGGTGGCCTCCTCCCAGGTCTCGTCGCTGCCGACGAACTTCTCCGGGTCCTTGGTCGACAGCTCCAGGTAGAAGTCGGTCAGACCGTAGTCGCGAAGCAGGTTGAGCACGAAGGTCAGCGTGGAGTCGAGCTCCTCCGCCATCTGCTCGCGGGTGCAGTAGATGTGCGCGTCGTCCTGCGTGAAGCCGCGGGCACGGGTCAGGCCGTGCACCACGCCGGACTTCTCGTAGCGGTACACCGTCCCGAACTCGAAGAGGCGCAGCGGCAGTTCACGGTACGAGCGGCCGCGCGCGTCGAAGATCAGGTTGTGCATCGGGCAGTTCATCGGCTTGAGGTAGTAGTCCACGCCCTCGTCGAGCTGCATGGGCGGGTACATACCGTCCGCGTACCAGTCGAGGTGGCCGCTCTTCTCGAAGAGCTTCCCCTTGGTGGCGTGCGGGGTGTAGACGAACTCGTAGCCCTCTTCCTCGTGCCGCTTGCGCGAGTAGTCCTCCATCGCGCGGCGGATGATGCCGCCCTTGGGGTGGAAGACGGCGAGGCCGGAGCCGATCTCCTCGGGGATGGAGAAGAGGTCGAGCTCGTTGCCGAGCTTGCGGTGGTCGCGCTTCTCGGCCTCGACGAGGAAGTCGAGGTGGGCCTTGAGCTCGTCCTTGGTCGGCCAGGCGGTGCCGTAGATGCGCTGGAGCTGCTTGTTCTTCTCGCTGCCGCGCCAGTAGGCGGAGGCGTTGCGCATCAGCTTGAACGCCGGGATGTGCCGGGTGCTGGGCAGGTGCGGGCCGCGGCAGAGGTCGCCCCAGCACTGCTCGCCGCTCTTGGCGTCCAGGTTGTCGTAGATGGTGAGCTCGCCGGCGCCGACCTCGACGTCGGCGCCCTCACCGGCGGTGGCAGCAGAGCCCTTGAGGCCGATCAGCTCGAGCTTGTACGGCTCGGCGGCCAGCTCCTCGCGGGCGGACTCGTCGGTGACCACGCGGCGGGAGAACTTCTGCCCGCGCTTGATGATCTCCTGCATCTTCTTCTCGATGGCCTTGAGGTCATCGGGATGGAAGGGCTTCTCGACGTCGAAGTCGTAGTAGAAACCGTCCTTGACCGGCGGGCCGATGCCCAGCTTGGCCTCGGGGTAGAGCTGCTGCACGGCCTGGGCCATGACGTGCGCGGTGGAGTGGCGCAGGATGTCGAGGCCGTCCTTGCTGTCGATCGCGACCGGCTCGACCTCCTCGCCGTCCTGGAGGACGTACGCGAGGTCCTTGAGCCGGCCGCCGACGCGGGCGGCGATGATCGAGCGGTCGTCGGCGAAGAGCTCGGCGGCCGTGGTGCCCGTCGTCACCACGCGCTCTTCCCGATCGGGTTCGCGGCTGATGATTACCCGGACGTCCGTCACCGGTCTCTCCTGACGTGCTGGATTTCAGAGGACGCAACACTGCGCTGCGCGTGACGATGGTACCGAGAGCGCCGCCCCTGCCGTCCACCTACGCCCCTTCTCCCCCTCCCTCCGCCGTCTCCCCGAGCGCTTTCAGCAGCCGCTCGCGGTCCCCTTCCTCCCAGCCGCGGAGTTCCAGCCCGTGCGGGCGGGTCAGCCGGCGGAAGCCGCCGTGCCGGTCCAGCCGGCCGGAGACCCTCAGGGGCAGGCCCGCGAGGTGGGCCTCGGCGGCGAGCCGGTAGTCGGGGTCGGGCAGGCGGAGCTTGAGCTCGCGGACGTCGGCGCCGGCCAGCACCCGCAGCCGTACCGAGCCGGGGCCCGTGGGGTCGGCGCGCTTGAGCCGGGTGACGACGCCGAGCACGGTGACGGCGACGGCGGGTTCGATCCGTTCCAGCAGGTCGGCGGCCTCCGTCAGGGCGGGCAGGTCGCCGGGTGAGAAGTCGAGGTCGATCCGGCGGTCCCCGAAACCGCCCGGCGCTCCGGCGGCGGGTGACCAGGAGACGCTGAGCCGGGCGGCCGTCGCGTCGCGCACCAGCTCCTCGACGGACTGGACGAGCTCCCGGCTGACCCCGGACCGGACGGCGTTCCCGAAGGCCTCGGGCCCGCCGCTGACCCGGCGGTAGTCGACGGCGTCGCGCAGCGCCTCCAGGGCGCGGACCAGGGTGGTGACGGCGGCGCGGCCCTCGGGGGCGGGGGTGTGGGCGGTGAGGGCGGCGCCCTGTTCGACCAGCAGGACGCGGTCCAGGAAGTCCCCGGCGGGGCCGTCCAGCCGGGCGCCGAAGTAGCCGGCCCTGGTGCGGGCGGCCTTGGCGCCGGCGGCGAGCATGCCGCGGGCCGCCCGCCGGAGCCGCTCGGCCTCGCCCCAGGCGGTGGTCCCGTCGGGGCCGGGCGGTTCGCGGTGCCAGCGCAGTTCGTCGCCGGGGACGGCGAGGGCGAGCAGGATCGAGCGGGCGGAGGGGGTGCGGGAGCGGGAGAGCGCGGTGACGGCGTCGGTGAGGAGTTCGACGGCGTCGTCGAAGCCGTCCCCGGCCGGGACGAGCAGGCTGGTTCCTGGCTCGCCGTCGGGCGGGGTCCAGCGTCCGTAGCGGGCGGCCGGTCCGCCGCGGCGGACCCAGCCGTGCCGGGCGAGCAGGGTGGCCAGCACCTTCGGGTCGACGGTGGCCGGGTCGGGCAGGGGCCTGGCCGGCTCGCCCGGTCCGTACGGCGGTGTCATGGGTCCGCTTCCTCCCTGCCGGGGCCGGGCCGTCACGGGCTGCCGCCCGCGCCGACCCGGGCCATGATGTCGCAGAGCGCGCGGTCGTCGAAGACCCGCTCGGTGGGCAACCGGACGTTGGTGCGCCGCTTCCCGGTGACGGGGTGGCCGGCCAGGTTGACCCAGTAGCAGCAGTGCCGCAGCTCCAGGGCGTCCGGGCGGGCCCGCAGCCAGTGGTCGACCCGGCGCGGCAGCAGCATCACGACCAGGATCCGCGGCACCGCGACCCGGGGCCGGGCGAGCTTGCGCAGGTGGTCGTTGTCCAGGGTGAAGCTGAAGAACGGCCCGGCCGGGTCGGGTGCGACCTGCTGGGTGGCCTTGAGCTGGATCTTGACGGTGACCTCGTCGTCCACCTCGTGCTCGCGGGAGCCGTGGCTGACGTGCCAGTCGATGCCGTTGTCAGGGAAGGGCTGGGAGAGCGAGCAGCCGGCCGCGGCGGCCACCGCGTGCAGGTAGCCGACCTGCAGGGTCTCCATGCAGGCGGTGACGGCGAGGTTCCCCCGCAGTACCGCCGTCGTCGTCGCCGTCTCCTCGGGCTGCGGCTGGGTCAGTGCCATCACCCCGTGGCCTCCCCCGGTTCCGGGCCCGTCCCGATCCGGACGGGCAGTCGATTCGAACGGGACGGTCATGGGCAGGATCCCCGGCCGGGCTTGGGCCAAACGGGTTGAAGGGGCGTCAGGACCGGGTATCAACCGGGCGCAACGCTCGTCTGAGGGGCAGTCATGCAGCAGCACTGGTACACCGGCCCGCTCGCCTCCTTCGACACCGAGACGACCGGCGTGGACGTGGAGAACGACCGCATCGTCTCGGCCGCCCTGGTCGTCCAGCTCGCGCCCGGCGCACCGGCGCGGACCACGACCTGGCTCGCCGATCCGGGGGTTCCGATCCCGGACGGCGCCCGCGCGGTGCACGGGATCACCGACGAGCAGGTGCGCGCCCACGGCCGGCCGGCCGGCACGGTGGTGGCGGAGGTCACCCGCGCGCTGGCGGCCGAGGCGCGGGCCGGGCGCCCGGTGGTGGTGATGAACGCGCCCTACGACCTGACGCTGCTGGACCGGGAGCTGCGCCGCCATCACGGGGTGACGCTGGCCGGCGGGCCGGCGGCGGGCCTGGTGGTGCTGGATCCCCGGGTGCTGGACAAGCACGTGGACCGCTACCGCAAGGGCCGCCGGACACTGACCGACCTCTGCGCCCACTACGGCGTGGAGCTGGCCGGGGCGCACGACGCGGCGGCGGACGCGACGGCGGCGCTGGCGCTGACCCGGCGGATAGGCGCCCGCTACCCGGCGGCGCTGGGCGCGCTGTCGGCGGCGGAGCTGCACCTGCGGCAGGCGATCTGGCACGCGGCGCAGGCGCGCGGGCTGCAGCACTGGTTCGACCGCTCGGGGACGCCGGAGCGGGTGGACCTGTCCTGGCCGCTGCGGCCGGCCCGGTGCGGCTGTGGGCGCCGGCTGGAGCCGGAGCACGGCTGCGAGGCGGCGGCGTAGCGGGCGGCCCCGGGATCCCGGGGCCCGAACGCGCCGCAGGCCCTGACCGGTTTCCTGGTCAGGGCCTGCGTGCTGTCCGGTGGGCGATACTGGGATCGAACCAGTGACCCCTTCGGTGTGAACGAAGTGCTCTCCCGCTGAGCTAATCGCCCGGGCAACGAGAAGAACTGTAGCACCATTCGGGGCCGGTCGTACAACTCGCCCTTCCGGGTAGCACCGACACCGCCGCAGAACTCGCGCTCCGCACGGAAGCTGACTGTGCCTCAGCCGATTACCGACGGCTCTTCAGGCGGATTCCGGAAATACACGTGAGGCCCAGCCGATAATCGGCTGGGCCTCACGTATCACAATGCATTCCGGTGGGCGATACTGGGATCGAACCAGTGACCCCTTCGGTGTGAACGAAGTGCTCTCCCGCTGAGCTAATCGCCCGGGTGCAGGGAAAACATTACCGCATCCCGGAGGGTGCTCAGACCACCCTCCGGGCCCGGGCCCCCGCGTCCGGGCAGGTCAGCTCTCGTCGAGCCGCCAGGGGACGGCCAGGCCGTAGCGGGCGAAGTACCAGCCGCCCACCCCGACGAGGGCGGCCAGTCCGATCGCGGTGAGTGTCAGGTTGCGGCGGCGCACCCGGGGGTCCATGGCCCGCTGGGCGGCCTCGGCGACCTTGCGGCGGGTCCAGCGAAGGGCCAGCTGGGCCCAGCCGAACTCGGTGGCCCAGATCCCCATGCCGAGGAAGATCACCAGCCAGCCGGGGCCGGGCAGCGGCAGCATGACCAGCCCGAGCACCACCACCGCGAGGCCGGCCAGGAAGATCGCCACCTGCCAGATCCGGTGCAGTGCCGGCGAGCGGCGGACGAAGGCCGGAGCCCTCGAACCGACCGCCCGTCCACCGTCCACGGCTGCGTCAACAGTCTCGGCCGCTTCACCCGTTCCCGTGTTCCCGCCGGTCTTGTCGTTTCGCACAGTCATGCCAGGAAACTAACCAAGAAGCGCCCGGGTATTGCCCGGCCCGGCCGCTGCGGAGCGATTCCGCAATGCGCCGTAAGGGGTACGACTCGCGCCCGAATCGGGACAGAGGGGTTTACATCGGTCTTGGAGGTGGGATGGTCCGTTCGCCGACGTGCGATTCCCCGAGCGCACACTGAGCGAAAGGCCATGGCGCTTATGAACACCACGGTCAGCTGCGAGCTGCACCTGCGCCTCATCGTGTCCAGCGAGTCCTCACTGCCCGTCCCAGCGGGCCTGCGCTATGACACTGCCGACCCCTACGCCGTGCACGCCACGTTCCACACGGGCGCCGACGAGACCGTGGAGTGGGTGTTCGCCCGAGATCTCCTCGCGGAGGGGCTGCACCGACCCACCGGTACCGGCGACGTCCGGGTGTGGCCGTCGCGCAGCCACGGGCAAGGGGTGGTCTGCATCGCCCTGAGCTCTCCGGAAGGAGAAGCCCTGCTGGAGGCCCCGGCCCGGGCGCTTGAGTCGTTCCTCAAGCGGACGGACGCCGCGGTGCCCCCCGGCACCGAACACCGTCACTTCGACCTCGACCGGGAGCTGTCCCACATCCTCGCCGAAAGCTGACTCCGTCCGGAGGCGGTCACGCCCCGCTGTCGGCGGGGCCGCAGCCCCTGCCGTCATCGCAGCCGTCCTACTCGGGGGCACGGCAGCGGACTCAGCCGCGCACGACGCGGCCTCGGGGCCGGTGAAACGGTTCTGCTCCTACCGGAGCGGTCCCCAGCACCGCAGACGCCCGGCGCCGAGGCCGGTCATCCTCACGGGTGGCCGGCCTCGGCGCCGGGCGTCGACGTGTTCCGGCGACCGCGCCCACCGGGGTCCACACACCCCGACCCGGGGCTCGCCGCCCCGGACCACGCCCGGTTTCGTACGCCTTGACGTACTGCGTACACGCATTCGAAAGAAGGCGCCGCCCCACCGGCACGGGGCCCGGTATGGTCTGGGGTAACCGCGGACGCGGGGTATCGGAGTCCCCCTGCGCGAGGAGCCCCAACGTGCTGATCACCCATGACACCGAGTGCGCGCTGAGCATCCTCGTGGAGCTGCTCAACACCGCGCCCGAGGTGTGCGGCGCCGAGCGGCTGCCGGACGTCGCCGCGCTGGACGCCTTCGTGGTCCGCCAGGAGATCAGCGAGATCGACTCACTGACCGAGGACGACCTGCGGCGGGTGCACGAGCTGCGGACCCGGCTGCGCGAGGTGTTCGCGACGGAGTCCACCGCGGAGGCCGCCGAGCTGGTCAACTCGATCGTCGCGGCCGCCGGCACGACGCCCCGGCTGACCGACCACGACGGCCACGACTGGCACATCCACTACTTCGCGCCGCACGCCGCGCTCGGCGACCACCTGGCGGCCGAGCTGGGCATGGCGCTGGCCTTCATCCTGGTGGCGGGCGAGCGGGAGCGGCTGCGCCGCTGCGAGGCGCCGGACTGCGCGCGGGTCTTCGTGGACCTCTCCCGGAACCGCTCGCGGCGCTACTGCGACAGCCGCACCTGCGGCAACCGGCTGCACGTCGCCGCCTACCGGGCGCGCCAGCGGTCGGCGGAGGCCGTCCCCTCCGCCTGACCCGCCGGCCCCGCCGCTCAGATCCCGCGCTTGCGGAGGATCTCCTCGATGTCGGCGAAGTCGCCGAGGCCGTCGTCCCGCTTGCCGGCGGCCGGCTTCTTCGGGGCCCCGGGCGGCGTCGGCGCCACCGCCTGGCGCTCGGGCGCCGGGCGGGCCGCAGCCGGGCGCTCCGGGGTGCCCTCCACCGCCGCCGCACCGCCCCGGCGGCCCACCCAGCGGGTGACGACCAGCAGGAGCGCGGAGACGCCGAGCAGCGCGATGCCCGTCCACACCCGGGGGTCGAAGACCAGCTTGGCCGCCCAGTCGGCGAACTCCCCGGCGATCGTGCTCGCCAGCGGGAACAGGCCGGTCAGGTAGAGCCCGGCGGGCAGCAGGGCCACCGCGAACCAGCGGGTCGCCGACAGGAAGCGCCGCCGGTAGGCCCGCAGTCCCGCGAAGGCCACCCCGCCCGCGGTGAGGACGAGACTGATCGCCGCGCTCAGCACGGAAGCGCTCCTTCGTGTCCGGTCGTCCTGGTCATCGGTGCCTTCCTCTCGGTCCGCCTCCGGGCGCACCTCCGGCCGGAGCGGGCGCCCACTAGTGGAACACTGGGGCAATGATCGATGGTTCCCTCCCCCGCCTCGAGTTCTGGTGCGACCTCCAGTGCCCGGACTGCCACACCGCGCTGGACGACGTACGGGCGCTGCGCGCGCAGTACGGCGACGCGCTGCCCGTGGAGGTGCGGCACTTCCCGCTGGAGAAGCACAAGCACGCCTACGCCGCCGCGGAGGCGGCCGAGGAGGCGTTCGCGCAGGGGCTGGGCTGGCCGTTCGTGGAGGCGCTGCTGGCCCGCACCGCGGAGCTGGACGCGCGCGGGCAGCAGGTGCTGCTGGACGTGGCCCGGGAGGTCGGGGCGGACGTCGAGGAGGTGGACACGGCGCTGGTCGACGGCCGGCACATGCTGACCGTCGACGCCGACCAGGCCGAGGGCAAGGCGATCGGGGTCACCGGCACGCCGACGTACGTGATCGGCGGGAAGCGCCTCGACGGCGGCAAGAGCCAGGACGGGCTGCGCGGGCGGATCGTGGCCGTCATCGAGGCGGCGAAGGAGTCCTGACGGCACGTCAGGTCACAGCGGCTTGCCGTAGAGGCGCTCGGTGACCTCGTATCCGAGCGAGTCGTAGAGCCGGACGGCGACCTCGTTGCGGGTGAAGACGTTGAGGCCGAGGTCGTGCACCCCGGCGGCCAGGCACTCGCGTTCGGCGAGCAGCATCAGTGTGCGTCCGTGTCCCCGGCCCCGGTGGTCCGGGGACACCTCGACGCCCATCACCCAGGCGAGCGGTTCGCCGTCCGGCAGGTCGCGCAGCCGCAACTGCACCCAGACCGAGCCGTACGGGCCCCCGCCGTCGGCGCCGTACAGCCTGCGCAGGACGACGCCCGGGGTGTCGACGCCCTGCGGGACGGGGTTCGGCGGGTCGTCGCCGCCGGTCCTGGCGCGGGCCTGCTCCTCGGTGAGACCGGACCCGACGAGCGACCGGCGGTAGCCCTCCGCGGAGCGGGCGAGCCAGTCGTCGAGGTCGGCCGGGTCGAAGGGGCGCGCGCTCACCCCGGCGGGCAGCGCGGGGGCGGCGGCCAGCCGCTTGGACATGCTCAGGGCCCGCTCGGTGTAGCCGAGGGCGACGGCGAGCCCGCGCGCCGTCGTGGCCGCCTCGGGGACGCCGACGTCGACCCGGGTGCAGCCCCAGTTGCGCAGCACCTCCTCGGCGGCCAGGGCGCCGAACGTGCCCCGGCCCCGGCCGCGCCCCTCAATGATCTCCAACTCGGATATCCGGCCCCAGAGTTGACTTCCCTGCGGATCGGCGGTGGTGCGCAGCGCGCCGACCGGGTGGCCGTTGGAGAGGATCAGCCAGCGTCTGGTGCGGCCGCCGGCCGCGGTGGGTGTCTCCGGGCCCTCGGGGCGCAGCGTGGTGGTCATGTGGTGGACCTTCCCCCTGCACGGAGGGTTATCCACCCGGTCGGCGCGCGCTCCGCGGGTCGGGGGTCACGGGTCGAGGTCGTCGCCGCTGCGCTCTGTGAAGACGGCCATGGCCTTGGCGGTGACGGGGCCGGTGCCGGGCAGTTCGCGGTCGTCGACGCGGGTGACGGCCTGGACGTCGCGGGTGGTGGAGGTCAGGAAGACCTCCTCGGCGTCCCGGAGAGCGCTGAGCGGGAGGTCGGCCTCCTCGGCGCCGCACCAGTCGATGACGAGCTGCCGGGTGATGCCGGCCAGGCAGCCGGAGGCGAGGGTGGGGGTGAGCAGGCGGCCGTCGAGGACCACGAAGACGTTGGAGCCGGTGCCCTCGCAGAGCAGGCCGGCGGTGTTGGCGAACAGGGCCTCGGAGGCGCCGGCGCGGTGGGCGGCGGCCAGGGCGACGACGTTCTCGGCGTACGAGGTGGTCTTGAGGCCGGCGACGGCGCTGTGCTCGTTGCGGCGCCAGGGGACGACGGTGACGGCGGTCTCGTCGGGGCGGCGGGTGATCGGGCTGAGGGCGACGACCAGGGTGGGGCCGGTGGTGCCGCGCTCGGAGCTGAGCGGGCCGTTGCCGCCGGTGTAGGTGATGCGCAGCCGGCCGAGCGGTGCGGGGTTGGCGGCGAGGACCCGGGTGCAGGCCTCGCGGACCAGGTCGTGGTCGGGGTCGGCCAGGCCGAGGCCGCGGGCGGAGCGGGTGAGCCGGTCCAGGTGGCGGGTGACCGCGAAGACCCGGCCGTCGACCGTCTTCATGGTCTCGAAGACGCCGTCGCCGGTGGTGAGGCCGTGGTCGAGGACGGAGACGGCCGCGTCGGCGGAGTCGACGAGCGTGCCGTTGACCCAGCTCGTGGTGCGGTTGTGCATCGGGCTGCTCCTAGGCGGTGGGGGCTCAGGCCCCGGTCGGCTCGGATCCGCGGCCGGACTCGGCTCCGGGTTCGGCCGCGGGCTCGGCTCCGGGTTCGTTGCCCGACGCTATCGCGACCAGGCGGGCGGCCTTCAGCTCGGTTTCGGCCCATTCGCGCTCGGGGTCGGAGCCCCAGGTGATGCCGGCGCCGGTGCCGAAGCGCAGGACGGGTGCGCCCGGGTCCGTCCGGTCGATCCAGAAGGTGCGGATGCCGACGGCGAGTTCGGCCTCGCCGCGGTCCGCGTCGACCCAGCCGACGGCGCCGCAGTAGGGGCCGCGCGGGGCGGTCTCCAGGGCTTCGATGATCCGCAGGGCGCTGGACTTGGGGGCTCCGGTGACGGAGCCGGGCGGGAAGGTGGCGGCGAGGAGCTCGGGCCAGCCGGCGCCTTCGCGCAGGGCGCCCTCGACGGTGGAGACCAGGTGGACCAGGCCGGGGTGCTTCTCGACGGCGCAGAGGTCGGGGACGGTGACGCTGCCGGTCTCGCAGACCCGGCCGAGGTCGTTGCGGACCAGGTCGACGATCATCACGTTCTCGGCGTGGTCCTTGTCGAGGAGGTCGTCCTCGGTGCGGCCGGTGCCCTTGATCGGGCCGGAGGAGACGGTGCGGCCGGTGCGGCGCAGGTAGAGCTCGGGCGAGGCGGTGGCGATCTCGACGCCGTGACCGGGCAGGCGGATGGTGCCGGCGTAGGGGGCGGGGTTGCCGTGGGCGAGGAGGCCGGTGAGGGCGTCGACGTCGCTGCGGTCCGGGTCGGGCAGCGGTGCGGACAGCACCCGGCAGAGGTTGGCCTGGTAGACCTCGCCGGCGGCTATGTGCTCGCGGATGCGGCGCACGCCCGCGGTGTAGGCGGCGCGGTCGAGGGAGCTGTGCCAGCTGCCCGCCTGCGGTCCGCGCCAGCCCGCGCCGGAGGGCGGGGCGGGGGCGGGGCGGACCTCGTCGAAGCGGGCGCAGGTGAGCCGGCCCTCGAAGTCGTGGACCACGGCCCAGTGGCCGGCGGAGTCGAGGGCGGCCGGGTCCGAGGTGACGTCGCGCAGTCCGGTGGCCAGGCGGCCTCCGAAGCGGGCGAGCGGGGTGCGGGGGTCGGGGTGGCCGGACACGGTTCTCCTGCGCGGTGGTGCTGGGCGGCGGTGCCTGAAGTGTAGGTCGGGGGCGCGGGCCCGGACCGGCTCGCGCCCCCGCTCACGAGCACCCGCGTGCGTCAGCCGGGTGTGCGCCGGGTGACCTGCGGGTGATCGTCCGGGAGCGCCGCAGGTGGCGGCCGGTGGGCCGCCGGGAGGGCTGACGCGACGGCACTCGCCGACCATCCCCTCGGCATGCTGCGGGAACGGATTTTTAGCTGGCCCGGGAATCCGCTAGAGTTCAACACGTCGCCAGGGAGCGCAGCCGAAGAAAAGCGGTGAAGGCCCTGGGAGACAGGCGGACGTGGCTCAGTTGGTAGAGCATCACCTTGCCAAGGTGAGGGTCGCGAGTTCGAATCTCGTCGTCCGCTCGGTGGAGAACAGTGTAAGATCGTTCTTCATGTGTTGCCTGGTGGAGTGGCCGAGAGGCGAGGCAACGGCCTGCAAAGCCGTGTACACGGGTTCAAATCCCGTCTCCACCTCCAAGAGGTTCCCCCGGTCCGACCGGGAGGCCTCCCCGCGCGATTAGCTCAGCGGGAGAGCACTACCTTGACACGGTAGGGGTCACTGGTTCAATCCCAGTATCGCGCACGTCGGACCCATCGGGGTCTGCTGCAGGACCGCCGCACCAGGCGCGATTAGCTCAGCGGGAGAGCACTACCTTGACACGGTAGGGGTCACTGGTTCAATCCCAGTATCGCGCACAGTAACGGGCCCTTCAGGGTCTGCTGCAACACCGCCACATCAGGCGCGATTAGCTCAGCGGGAGAGCACTACCTTGACACGGTAGGGGTCACTGGTTCAATCCCAGTATCGCGCACGTCGGGCCCATCGGGGTCTGCTGCAACACCGCCGCACCAGGCGCGATTAGCTCAGCGGGAGAGCACTACCTTGACACGGTAGGGGTCACTGGTTCAATCCCAGTATCGCGCACAGTAACGGCCGGGGCCGCGATCCGTGAGGGTCGCGGCCCCGGCCGTTTGTCGTCCTGTTCTGCTGCTCTGCCGTGCCCTGCCGTGTGCCGGCGGGCGTCATGGATAAAGAGAAGAGCCGCGTGCGGACGCCCTCACCGACGTCCGCACGCGGCATCTCCGCCTGCCGGGGCGCTCTGCGCGCCACTCCTCGCCCGTCCGCGTGTCATCGCGGCCGCGGCCTCCCCGGCGGCACCGCTCCCCGTCCCCAGGGGAATCGGTGCCCGTCTTCGACCGGCCTCGGGGCCGGTGTCCTTCTTCCTGCTCAGCGGGCGATCAGATCGGCGACGGCCTGGGCCTGGCTCGCCATCTGCTCCCACCCGCCGAAGAGCAGCACCAGGAGCACGGCGCACGGCAGGGCCATGGCCAGCGCCACGGCGGGGTGCCGCGTGGGCTGCTCGGCGGACCGGGACTGGACGAAGGCCGGCCGGCGGCGGTGGGGGGTTCCCGTGAGCTGCGGTGGCATGTCCTTGCTCCTGATCCGGTCGAGTTGGCGCGGTGGACGGCTTACCTCGGGGGACGAGCTCCCCGTCCACCGCTGAGTACAACGCTATTGGTCGGGGGGTCCTCCGGGCGTCATGCCGTCGTACTGTTCCTCGGACGTCCGGGAGGATGACGATCAGACTCGGGGCCTACTACCGCAGGGGGACGGAAGGCTCATCCGACCCCCGAGGGAACCCTGAGGGGGAACCCCGAGAGGCGCTTCGACACCCCTGCGACCTGCAGGTCAGCGCAAGATCGGACAATCGCACGGTGCCTTCAGGTGTTGCGTATCAGCACACCGCAGCGGGCAGTCCGTAAGCTGTGCCAGACAGGAACTGACGATGGCCCAACCGACGGGGCCTCACCCACCGGCTGACGGGGAACGAAACATGGCGATGATGCGGCTGAGGCGTGAGGACCCCCGCATCGTCGGGCCGTACCGCCTGCACCGGCGACTGGGCGCCGGCGGCATGGGCGTGGTCTACCTCGGGTCCGACCGCCGCGGGCAGCGCGTCGCCCTCAAGCTGATCCGCGCCGAGCTCGCCGAGGACCAGGAGTTCCGCACCCGCTTCGCCCGCGAGATCGCCGCCGCCTCCCGGATCCGGGGCGGCTGCACCGCGCGCGTGGTCGGCTCGGACATCGAGACCGAACGCCCCTGGCTGGCCACCGCGTACGTGCCGGGGCCCTCGCTCTACAAGCGGGTCGGCGACGAAGGCCCGCTGAACTGGCCCGAGGCCGCCCGGATCGGGGCCGCACTGGCCGACGGACTGGTCAAGGTGCACGAGGCCGGCGTGGTCCACCGGGACCTCAAGCCGTCCAACATCCTGCTCTCGCCCCGGGGCCCGCGGATCATCGACTTCGGCATCGCCTGGTCGCGCGGCGCCAGCACGCTCACCCACGTCGGCACCGCGGTCGGCTCCCCCGGCTTCCTCGCACCCGAGCAGGTGCGCGGGGCCGCCGTCACGCCCGCCACCGACGTGTTCGCCTTCGGCGCCACCCTCGCGTACGCCCTCACCGGGGACACCCCGTTCGGCTCCGGGGCGTCCTCCGAAGTGATGCTGTACCGGGTCGTCCACGAGGAGCCCGACCTCTCGGCCGTACCGCCGCAACTGGCGCCGCTGATCCGCGCCTGCCTGGCCAAGGAGCCCGCCGAGCGGCCCGGGGCCGCCGCGCTGCACGAACGGCTCAGCGAGCTGGCGGCGCGCGGGGCGGCGGGCGGCAGCACCCGCGCGCCGCGGCCCGGACGGGGCGCGGCCGCACAGGCTCCGGCTCCGGCTCCGGCTCCGGCCCGGCAGGAGAACGGCCGTCAGGGAGTACCGGCCCCCGGGCGCTCTCCCGAGCCGCCCGCCGCGGCACGGGCCAGGGCGGCGGCGGGCCGCCCCGGCGCACAGGCGGCCGGAGCCGCCGGGCGCCGCCCGCCACAGGGATCGGCCGCACCCGCCCCCCGGCCCGAGCCGACACCGGTGACCCGCCCGCTGCGGGAGCGTCCGGACCGTCCGCAGACCCCGCCGCCGGCCCGCCCCGGCCCCGGGCCCGGCCCCCGCGACCGGGCGCGCCTCCGGGACCGCCAGCACACCCCCGCCCCCGGCGCACGGCCCGGCACCGCCCGGCAGCGGCTGCTCCGGCAGCGGCTGGTCGTCTTCGTCACGGTGACCATCGGGGTGGCGCTGGCCATCGCCGCGGCGCAGGGGTGCGAGAACCGGGACAACCGGAGCGTGCGGCCGCCGACCGGGGTGGTGGCGACCACGGGCTCCGGCGGCGAGCAGGCGGTGCCGGGGACCTCGGCGGACGTCGCACCGCAGGCCGCGACCGCGCCGCTCCCGGCGGCGGCGCGCGCAGGTGCCGACACCGGTCTGACGCCCCCGCAGGCACCGGTTCCGGCGGTCGACTGGCCCAACCGCAGCTACCCCGACGGAGCCGGCGGGCCGGCCGTCGCGCTGCAGAACGGGCACTCCGTCGGGGCCGGGCCGCAGGTCGCGCTGAGCGCGGTGCTACCGGCCCGGTACAAGGGCCTGCCGGCCGCGGTGGTCGTCCTGCGGCGGGCGGAGGGCTCCACCTCGGTCGACCTCGTCCAGCTCTACACCTTCACCGGGGACACCCCCGTCGCCGTCACCTCCCGCACCTCGGTGGCGGACCCGCAGGCGGCGGCCACCTGGCGGCTCGACGGCAGCACGGTCGTCCGCGAGGAGCGCGCGGCCGCCACCGGCACCGTCACCTCCACCCGCTACGCCGTCCGCCCCGACGGCACCCTCGACGAATCCTGGCCCGGCGCCACCACCCCTCCTCCCGCGGCCGCCCCGGCCCCACCCACCTCCCCCATCGGCTGACACCCGCGCCACGAGAAGCCGCGCCAGCCGACGTCCGGCGGAGCGACGAGGCGCGGAGGGCAGAGCGCGCCGGAAGTCGACCAGGCCGACTTCTGGAGCGGGCCGCCCCGAGCACCACCACGGCCAGGCGCCCCAGTACGTGGCCCCGGCAAGACCGCGCGCCCGAGAAGTCGGCCCGCTCGACTTCTCACGTAGCGGGGGCTCCTACCGGGGGCGCGAGCACTACGCGGCGGGAGAGCCCTGTGGAGGCGGGCGCCGGGCGGTATGGGGAGAACGCATGCACGGAAAGTCGGGCCCGCCGACTTCCGGCGCGGGGCCGTGCCGAGGGGCGCAGCGGCGGGCACCGGGTACGTGGCCCGCGCGAGAAGTCGGCCGGCTCGACTTCTGGTGCAGCGGAAGGCTCCTGCCCGGGGGCGTGAGCAGCACGCGGCGGGTGGGAAGAGGAAGACGCGCGCATGAGAAGTCGGGCGGGCCGACTTCTCATGCGGGGGCGGGGTCAGGGGGTGGGGGTGGTGACGGCGTAGAAGGCCACGGCTGCGGCGGCGCCGACGTTGAGGGAGTCGATGCCGTGGGCCATGGGGATGCGGACGGGATGGTCAGCTGCGGCGATGGCGCGGGGGGTGAGGCCGTCGCCCTCGGCGCCGAGCATGAGGGCGGCCTTGGGGAGGCCGTGCGGGGTGAGGGTGTGGAGGTCGACGGCGGTGTCGGCGGGGGTGAGGGCGAGCAGGGTGAAGCCGGCCTCGCGGACGGTGTCGAGGGCGGCGGGCCAGGGGTCCAGGCGGGCGTACGGGACCGCGAAGACGGCGCCCATGGAGACCTTGACGGCGCGCCGGTAGAGCGGGTCGGCGCAGTCGGGCGAGAGCAGGACGGCGTCCATGCCGAGGGCGGCGGCGCTGCGGAAGATGGCTCCGAGGTTGGTGTGGTCGACCAGGCCCTCCAGCACGGCGACCCGGCGGGCCCCGGCAAGTACCTCGGCGGCGTCGGGGAGGGGCTTGCGCTCCATCGAGGCGAGGGCGCCCCGGTGCACGTGGTAGCCGGTGACGGCTTCGGCGAGGGCGGGCTCGACCACGTGGACGGGGGCGTCGGCCTCGGCGATGACGTCGCCCATCACCTCCAGCCACTTGGGGGTGAGCAGCATCGACCGCATCCGGTAGCCGGCGGCGAGGGCGCGGCGGATGACCTTCTCCCCCTCGGCGATGAAGAGGCCCTCGGCGGGTTCACGGCGGCGGCGCAGCTCGACGTCGGTGAGGCCGGTGTAGTCGGCGAGGCGGGGGTCGGCGGGGTCGGTGATGGTGCGGGGTTCGGACACCCTGCGATCTTGCCAAGCCCGGGCGGGGAAGGCCAAACGGCCGAGGGAGCGGGGTGGTCCCCGGCTGGCCGTAGTGCAAATATGACCGTATGGCCCGAAATCCGGGCCGATCCTGGGCTCCGTCGGCCTCTGGTGCCACTGACTCCGCCGGCTCCCCCGGTGGGCGCCCACACGGTCGGCCACAGCTGGCACGCGCGAAGCCGCGGTGGCCGGTGTGGCGCCGGTCGGTGGCGGGACAGGTGTTCGCGCTCCAGGTCATGGTCGTGCTGCTGCTGGTGGCGGCGGCCGTGGTGGCGCTGGTGGTGCAGTCGCGCAACGACGCCGATCACGAGGCGCGCAACCGTTCGGTGGCGGTGGCCCAGACCTTCGCCAACTCCCCGGGCATCGTCGACGCGTTGCGCTCCCCGAACCCGACGGCCCTCCTGCAACCGAGCGCGGAGGCCGCGCGGGTCGCCTCGGGGGTGGACTTCATCGTTGTGCTGAACGAGCAGGGCATCCGCTACACCCACCCGAACCCGGCCCGGATCGGCCAGAAGTTCATCGGCGTCTACGAGCCCGCGCTGCACGGGCAGGTGGTGACCCAGCACCTCACGGGCACCATCGGCCAGCTGGTGCAGGCGGTGGTCCCGGTGTACGCGCCGGACGGCTCGGTGGTCGGGGCGGTCTCGGCGGGCGTCACGCTGAGGAACGTCAGCACCGCCAGCGAGCGGCAGCTGCCGGTGGTGCTGGGCGCGGCGGCGGCCGCGGTGGGGCTGGCCACGCTCGGAACGGCGCTGATCAGCCGGCGGCTGCGGCGCCAGACGCACGGGCTGGGCCCGGTCGAGATGACCCGGATGTACGAGCACCACGCGGCGGTGCTGCACGCCGTGCGCGAGGGCGTGATGATCGTCGGCGGGGACGGTCGGCTGCTGCTCTGCAACGACGAGGCGCGCCGGCTGCTGGACCTGCCGCCGGACGCCGAGGGCCGCCCGGTGGGCGGGCTGGGCCTGGAGCAGGCGCCGCTGGAGCTGCTGACCGCCGGACGCCCGGTGACCGACCAGGTGGTGCTGTCCGGGGAGCGGCTGCTGGCGGTGAACGTCCGGCTGATCGACCAGCCCGGCGGCCCGCCCGGCTGCGTCGCCACGCTGCGCGACTCCACCGAGCTGGCGGCACTGTCCGGCCGGGCCGAGCGCGCCCAGCGGCGGCTGCGGCTGCTGTACGACGCCGGGGTCACGGTGGGCAGCACGCTGGACGTGACGCGGACGGCGGAGGAGCTGGCGCAGGTCACGGTGCCGCGGTTCGCGGACTTCGTCACGGTGGACCTGGCGGACCAGGTGCTGACCGGCGAGGAGCCGCCGCCGGGCCCCTCGCTGGGGCGGATGCGCCGGGTCTCGGTGGCGGCGGTGGACGAGGACGCGCCGTTCTACCCGGTCGGCACGGTGCTGGACGTGGTGCCCTCGACCCCGCTGGCGGTGGCGCTGCACAGCGGGGAGCCGGCCGTCGAGCCGCATCTGACGGACGCCGGCCGGTGGCGGGAGCAGGACCCGGAGGGGTCGGCGCAGGCGCTGGCGTACGGGGTGCACTCGCTGGTGCGGGTGCCGCTGCGGGCGCGCGGGGTGCTGCTGGGGGTGGCCCGGTTCTGGCGGGCGCAGCGGACGGAGCCGTTCGAGGCGGAGGACCTGGCGCTGGCCGAGGAGCTGGTGGCGCACGCGGCGGTGTGCATCGACAACGCCCGCCGCTACACCCGGGAGCACACCATGGCGGTGACGCTCCAGCACAGCCTGCTGCCGCGCACCCTGCCGGAGCAGTCGGCGCTGGAGGTGGCGCACCGCTACCTGCCGGCCCAGGCCGGGGTGGGCGGCGACTGGTTCGACGTGATCCCGCTGCCGGGCGCGCGGGTGGCGCTGGTGGTCGGGGACGTGGTGGGGCACGGGCTGCACGCGGCGGCGACGATGGGCCGGCTGCGCACGGCGATCCACAACTTCTCGACCCTGGACCTGCCGCCGGACGAGCTGTTGGGGCACCTGGACGAGCTGGTGAACCGGATCGACCAGGACGAGGCGGCGGGCGGCGAGCGTGCGGAACTGGCCGGGGCGACCTGCCTGTACGCGATCTACGATCCGGTGTCGCGGCGCTGCACACTGGCCAGTGCCGGGCACCCGCCGCCGGCCGTGGTGGACCCGCAGGGCCGGGTGGTGTTCCCGGAGCTGCCGACCGGGCCGCCGCTGGGCCTGGCGGTGCTGCCGTTCGAGACCGCCGAGCTGGAGCTGGCCGAGGGCAGTCGGCTGGTGCTGTACACGGACGGGCTGGTGGAGGACCGGGAGCGGGACATCGACGAGGGGCTGGAGCTGCTGCGGGCGGCGCTGTCCGGGAGGCCGCGCTCCCCGGACCAGACCTGCGCGGACGTGCTGGCGGCGCTGCTGCCGGCGCACCAGCAGGACGACATCGCGCTGCTGGTGGCCCGGACCAGGGTGCTGGCGCCGGACCACGTGGCGCAGTGGGAGGTGCCCTCCGACCCGGCCGCGGTGGGCGGGGTCCGGGCCGCGGTGGCCGAGCGGCTGACGGCGTGGGGGCTGGAGGAGGCGGCGTTCGTCACCGAGCTGATCCTGAGCGAGCTGGTGACCAACGCGATCCGGTACGGCTCCGGGCCGATCCGGGTGCGGCTGCTGCGGGACCGTTCGCTGATCTGCGAGGTGTCGGACGGCAGCAGCACCTCGCCGCACCTGCGGTACGCGGCGACCGAGGACGAGGGCGGGCGCGGGCTGTTCCTGGTCGCGCAGTTCGCGGACCGCTGGGGGACGCGCTACACGGCGACCGGGAAGGTCATCTGGACGGAGCAGCCGCTGGAGTAGGAAGTCGGCCGGGCCGACTTCCCGCTCCGGGGAGGACCGCTCCCGTACGGCCCTACGGCTGGAAGGCCGCGGCCAGCACGTTGACGACGTCGCCGACGACGATGACCGCCGGGGGCTTGACGCCCTCGGCCTCGACCACCGCGGCGACGGTGCCCAGGGTGGCGTCCACCCGGCGCTGGGCGGCGGTGGTGCCCTCCTGGACGACGGCGACCGGGGTGTCCGCCGGACGGCCGTACTCGACCAGCCGGGCGGCGATCGCACCGATCTTGTCCACGGCCATCAGCAGCACCAGGGTGCCGCTCATCTTCGCGGCGGCCTCCCAGTTGGTGAGCGAGCGCTCGTCGTCCGGGCCGACGTGGCCGGAGATCACGGTGAACTCGTGGGTCATGCCGCGGTGGGTGACCGGGACGCCGGCCGCCGCGGGGACGCTGATCGAGCTGGAGATCCCGGGCACCACGGTGACCGGCAGCCCGGCCTCCACGCAGGCCAGCAGCTCCTCGCCGCCGCGGCCGAAGACGTACGGGTCGCCGCCCTTGAGCCGGACCACGAACTTGCCCGTCTTGGCGTGCTCGACCAGGGTGCGGTTGATCGCCTCCTGGGCCATGAACCGGCCGTACGGGATCTTGGAGGCGTCGATCACCTCGACGTGCTCGGGCAGTTCGGCGAGCAGTTCGCGCGGGGCGAGGCGGTCGGCGACGACCACGTCGGCGTCGGCGAGCAGCCGGCGGCCGCGCACGGTGATCAGGTCCGGGTCGCCGGGGCCGCCGCCGACCAGGGCCACGCCGGCGCCGTGCGAGCGGTACTGGCGGGCGGCCAGCGAGCCGTCCCGCAGGCCGTCCACGATGGCGTCGCGCAGGGCGGCGGAGTGGCGCGGGTCGCCGGTGAGGACGGCGACGGTGGCGCCCGCGTCGCGGCCGCTGGCCGGGGTCCAGGCGGTGGCCGCGGCGGCGTCGTCGCTGCGGGAGCAGAACACCCGCTCGCGCTCGGCCTCGGCGCTGACCGCCGCGTTGACGGCCGGGTCGTCGGTGGCGACCAGGGCGTACCAGGTGTCGGCCAGGTCGCCGTCCCGGTACGGGCGGGCGTGCCAGGTGAGCTCGCCGGCGTCGGCCATGGCCTGGACGGCCGGGGTGGTGGCGGGCGATATCAGGTGGAGGTCGGCGCCGGTGGCGATCAGGGCGGGCAGCCGCCGCTGGGCGACCTGGCCTCCCCCGACCACGACGACGCGGCGGCCGGCCAGCAGCAGGCCCACCGGGTAGGGGGTGCGGCCCTCGGTGCTCGGGTGCGGGGTGGGCGCGGTCATCGGCGGTGCTCCTGATCGGGGATGAGGGTGTGGGGACGGTACGGCACGTCACCGCTCCGCGGTCCGGCGCGCCCTCGGGCCGGTCCGCGGAGCGGTGACGGGGTGCCTCAGGCCTTCTCGGTGACCCCGGCGGAGTCGAAGGTGGCTACATCGTGCATCGCCCGGGCGGCGCTCTGCACCAGCGGCAGGGCCAGCAGGGCACCGGTGCCCTCGCCGAGCCGCAGGTCCAGGTCGATCAGCGGGCGCAGGCCGAGCTTCGCCAGCGCGGCCTGGTGGCCCGGCTCGGCGGAGCGGTGGCCGGCGATGCACGCGGCCAGCACCTCGGGGGCGATGGCCTTGGCGGCCAGCGCGGCCGAACCGGCGATGACGCCGTCCAGGATCACCGGGGTGCGCAGCGAGGCGGCGCCCAGCAGGAAGCCGGCCAGGGCGGCGTGCTCCAGGCCGCCGACGGCGGCGAGGACGCCGACCGGGTCACTCGGGTCGGGCTGGTGCAGGGCCAGCGCGGCGCGGACGACCTCGATCTTGCGGGCGTGGGTCTCGTCGTCGATGCCGGTGCCGCGGCCGGTGACCTCGGCCGGGTCGAGGCCGGTGAACACCGAGATCAGGGCGGCCGAGGCGGTGGTGTTGGCGATCCCCATGTCGCCGGTGATCAGCGCCTTGTTGCCCGCCGCGACCAGGTCGCGGGCGGTCTCGATGCCGACCTCGATGGCCTTGAGGGCCTCCTCGCGGGTCATCGCCGGGCCCTGGGTCATGTCGGCGGTGCCGGGGCGGACCTTGCGCGGCAGCAGACCGGTGGCGCGGCCCTGCTGGACGGCCTCCGGCAGTTCGGCGGCGACGCCGACGTCGACCACGCAGACCTCGGTGCCGATCTGCTTGGCGAAGGAGTTGATCACCGCTCCCCCGGCCAGGAAGTTGGCGACCATCTGGGCGGTCACCTCCTGCGGCCAGGGGCTGACGCCCTGGGCGTGCACGCCGTGGTCGGCCGCGAAGACCGCCACGCAGGCGGGCTCCGGGATCGGCGGCGGGCACTTGCGGGACAGCCCGCACAGCTGGGCGGAGATGATCTCCAGCATGCCGAGCGAACCGGCTGGCTTGGTCATCCGCTTCTGCCGGTCCCAGGCCTCGCCGAGCGCCTTGGCGTCCAGCGGGCGGATGCCGCGCAGGGTCTCGGCGAGCAGGCTCTGCGGCTCCTCGCCGGGCAGCGCGCGGTTGCCGTACTGCTCCTCGTGGACGACCCAGGACAGCGGGCGCTTCTTGGCCCAGCCCTGCTGCTCCAGCTCGGGCTCGTCCGGGAACTCGTCGACGAAGCCGACGCACAGGTAGGCGACGACCTCCAGGTGCTCGGGCAGGCCGAGCTCGCGGACCAGCTCCTCGTCGTCGAAGAAGCTCACCCAGCCGACGCCCAGGCCCTCGGCGCGGGCGGCCAGCCAGAGGTTCTCGACGGCCAGGGCGGCCGAGTACGGGGCCATCTGCGGCTGGGTGTGCCGGCCCAGGGTGTGCCGGCCGCCACGGGTACGGTCGGCGGTCACCACGATGTTGACCGGGGTGTCGAGGATGGCCTCGATCTTGATTTCCTTGAACTGCTTGGCCCGGCCCTTGGGCAGCGAGTCCGCGTACGCCTCGCGCTGGCGCTCGGCCAGGGCGTGCATCCGCCTGCGGGTCTTCGCCGAGCGGATCACCACGAAGTCCCAGGGCTGCGAGTAGCCGACGCTGGGCGCGGTGTGGGCGGCCTCCAGGACGCGGATCAGCACCTCGTGCGGGATCGGGTCCGGGCGGAAGCCGTTGCGCACGTCGCGGCGCTCGCGGATCACCTGGTGGACGGCCTCGCGGCCGGCCTCGTCGTAGCCGGGGGCGGCCGGGCCGCGCGGCTCGGCGGGCTCCTCGGGCTGCTGCTCGGACTGCTCCTGCGCCTCCTCGGCGGCGGGCTGCTCCGCGACGGCTTCGGCGGCCTGGGGGGCCTCGGCGGCGTCGGTGGTCTCAGCGGCCTCGGCGGCCTCGGCGGCGGGCTGCTCGGCCTGCGGCTGCTCGACGGGCTCCGCCGTCGCCTCGGCGGCCTGCTCGCCGACGGGCTCGGCCTCGGCGGGCTGCTCCTGGACGGGCTCCGCGACGGCGGCGGGCTCGGCCTCGGCCGGGGCCTGGGCGGGCTCGGCGGCCTGCTCCGCGGGGGTCTCGGCCTGGGGAGCGGCGGCCTGCTGCTCGGCGACGCCCTCGGCGGGTGCGGCCTCCTCGGCGGGCGCGGCGGCCTCGGCGGCGGGCTCCTCAGCGGCCTCGGCGGGCTGCGCCGGCTCCGCCTCGGGGGCGGCCTCGGCCGGTGCCTCGGCGGCCGGCTCGGCAGCGGTGGCAGCGGTGGCAGTGGTGGCGTCGGCCTCCACGGGCGCCTCCACGGCCTGCTCCGCGACCGGCTCGGCCGGGACCTCGGCCTGCTGCTGCGGCTGCTCGGCCTCGGTGACGGCGGCCTCGGCGACGGGCTCGGCGACGGGCTCGGTGACGGCCTGGCCGGAGGACATCTCGCCGGTGCCCGCGGCGGTCTGCGCGACCGGCTCGGCGGCGGCCTCCGGCGCGGCCTCGGCGGCGGGGGCCTGCTCGGCGGCCTCGACGACCTCGGCGGCTTCCACCGCCGGGGCGGGCTCGGTACCCGCCACGACCTCGTCGGTCTGGACGCTCTGGGCGCTCTGGCCCTCGACGGCCTCCGCGGCCTGCGGGGCCTCGGCAACCACTATGGGCGCGGACTCCTGCGGAGCCGCCTCCTGGACGACCGGAGCCTGCTGGACCGCCTCGACCTTGGGCAGGCCGTGCGGGGTGGGCGCGGCGAGGAAGGCGGAGATCCGGCGCGGCTGACCGGCCGGGGCCGCGGCCTCGGGCTGCTCGGCGGGCACGGCGGCGCCCTCGGCGGCAGCGCCCTCGACGGCGACGGTCTCGACGGCGACGGTCTCGGCGACGGGCACCTCAGCCGCACCGGCCGCCGGCTGGGCCTGCTCGGCCACGACGGCCTGCGGCGCGACCGCGACCGCGACCGCGACGGCCTCCGCGGCGGCCTCGACGACGGTCTCGGCGGCCTGGGCCGCCGTCACGTCCTGCGCGGGCTGGGCCGGGGCGGCCTGGACGGCCTCCGGCAGCTCGACGACCTCGATCACCTCGATCGCCCCGACCGTCTCGACGGCCAGCACGGTCTCGACCGGCGGCGCGGCCAGCGGCACCTGCTGGGCGCCGTGGGCCTGCTGGAGGTCCGGCGTCTGCGGCGCCTGCTGCCCGTCGACGACGGGGATCCCCTGGGCCGCCGGAGCGGCCGGCGCCACCGGGACGGCCTGCGGCGCGGCGGCCTCGGCCATCGGCGGTCGGCCGACCACCGGGATGCCGTGCGCGGGCGTGCCGCCCTGCGAGGGGCCGCGGTCGGCCAGCGAGCGGACCGGCACCTGGCCGGTCATCAGCGACGGGTCCGGGATCGGCGGACCGGCGTGCAGCGGCCGGCGCGGCTGCTGAGCCTGCGTCATCGGCTGCTGCGGCTGGACCTGGACGGGCTGCTGCTGGACGGCGTGCTCGGCACCGAGCACCGGCGGGTCCACCGGCGGCCAGGACGGCTCGACCGGGGTGCCGTCCTGCTGCGGCGCGAGCGGCATCTGATCGGCCGGGACGGCCGCGGCCGGCTCGCCCCAGGAGCCCTGCGGGCCCGGCATCAGCAGCACGTCGTCATCGTCGTCCAGGCCGTCGGGCTGGTCGAGGAAGTGGAAGGCCGGGCGCGGGGCGCCCTGGTCGACGGCCCAGCCCTCGCCGGGGTGGCCGGGCTGGGGAACGCCGTAGCCGTGCTGGCCCTGCGGCGGGATGACACCCGTGCCCGGGGGCATCGCACCGGGGACGCCGCCGACCGGGGCCGCCGGGTTGGGGATCACTCCGCCGTCCGTCGCGACGCCGTGGAGGGGTGCAACGCCCGCGACGCCCTCCGGTCCGCCGAGCTGGTGCTCGGGCAGTCCCTCGCCCGGGACGTGGCCGCCATCGGTCATTGTCAAAGCTCCTTCCAGGCCGCTGCCGCGCCCTCGGCGACACGATCACCGATCGCAGCGCCCATCCGCACGGGCCGAACCAGCACCGGCCCGCCCCTAACCACACGCGGCCGCCGCGCCGTGGCGCTGCGGCCCAAGTCCATCCGGCGCGCTGCGGCACCCCGGCCCGGCGCACCGCCCGTACGGGGCGGCACATCGTCTGAAACAACGACAACCCGGAGCAACCGGCACGACCGCACCGGACCCTACGGCATTCTCCAGGTCCGGCACGAGGCCCGTCGAATTGCCCACACTCCGAGCGGAATCGGATTGCACCACGTCAAAAAGGTGACAAACCGACCGAATCGGGTGGGTCGCCGACCGATGCAGCCGCCCAGGACGTCACACTACCGGCACCGCGCGGTCACCTCTCGAATCGGTGTCCGGATGCGACCTGGATCACCGTCGACGGCACCGGACGGCACCGGCGCGCGCCCACGGCCTTCACACGATCTGCTCACCCCAGAGCACCAGCGCGCCGGTCGTGCCCGCGCCCAGTGCCAGCCCGTCGCCCTCGTCCACCGGCCGCAGCGGGGTCGCCTGGAGCAGCGCGCCGTCCGCCCGGTAGCCCGCCCCGGCGATCGCCCGGCGGACCTCCTCCGCCTCGGCGAGGGTCCGGGGCAGTGCGACGAACCGCTCGGGCCGGCGGGCCAGCACCGCGCGCACCACGTCCAGGCCGCCGGTCTCCACCACCGCGGCGTCCGGCTCAGGCAGGCCGCCCAGCACCTCGGGCCCGCTCCCGTACACCGCCTCCACCTCGACGCCGTAGCGGCGGGCGTTGACGGTCAGCCGGGCGCAGGCCGAGCGGGAGCCCTCGACCGCGACCACCGCGGCGCCGAACCGGGCCGCCTCCACGGCGAGGGCGCCGCTGCCGGCGCCGACCGACCAGACCAGGTCCCCTGGACGTGCACCCAGACGGGCCAGCACCAGGGCGCGCACATGAGCGGGGAGTGCCTCGGGCGCGCCCGGCTCGCCTTCCGTGCGCCCGGCGCCCGTGTAGGCGTCACCGGGCAGCGCCCAGCCGCGTTCCACGCCGGGGTAGCCGACCGGGCGCCCGGCGAGCCAGCCGGCCGCCTCGTCCACCGCGGCGGCCTGGGCGCCGCCGCCGATCACCAGCACCACGTTGGGGTCGCGCCACACGTGGTCGGCGATCCGGTCGGAGGTGAGGACGGTGACGTCCTCGTCGGGGGTGCCGAGGGCCTCGCAGACCACGAAGGTCCGGTGCACCCCGCGCAGCATCAGGGCGAGTTCGGCGGGCCCGGCGCCCGGCGCGGTGAGCACCGCGACCTTGGGGTGGGCCCGGCAGATGTTGGCGGCGCGGCGCAGCCGTCCGCCGTGCGCGCTGACCACCTGGGCGTCCTCCCAGGGCATGCCGGCCCGGGCGAACGCGGCGGCCACCGAGGAGACGGCGGGCAGCACCTCCAGTTCGAGGCCGTACTCGGGGCGGCGCAGGGTGCGCACCACCCCGAAGAAGCCCGGGTCGCCCTCGGCGACCACGACGGCGGCGCCACGGTGCTCGGCGATCCTGCGGGCGGCCTGCCGGACGTTGCCGAGGATGATCCGCTCGGCGGACTCCGGCACCGGGAGCGCGTTCAGTTGGTAGGGGGCGCCCGCCACCAGGGTCGCCGCGGCCAGGGCCGCGCCGGCGGCCTCGGTCAGCGGTGTGCCGTCCCACCCGATGACCGTGATCCGGTCAGCCATCTGCGGCCGTTCTCCCTCGCCTCGGTGCGCCACTCGATCCGCTGTCGTGCGGTGCCGGTCCAGAGGCTACCGGGTGTGGTACCTCGGAGCCCGACATCTCGCACACATGTCCGCGCCGGGTGAACGGGGGCGAGGCGATCAGTCGCGCAGCACGTAACGGTGGTCGCCGTGCCAGCCGGCGCGGTGCGCTTCGGGCGACTCCAGGTCCTCCGGGAGCAGGCTCCACAGGATGAGGTCGCTGCGGCTCTCTCCCCCGGCCTGGCGGCCGGGAGGTGCCCCCACCTCGCCGGACTCCCCGCGGACTATCCAGGCGCTGCGCAGCACGCCCTCGCTGATCCCGCCGACCTTCTGGGCGACCTGCTGGGCGGCGGTGTTCCCGGCGGCGGTGCGCAGCTCCAGGCGCAGGAAGCCGCGGTCCTCGAACAGCCACTGGGCGACGCCGAGGACGGCCTCCGGGGCGTAGCCCTCGCCGCGCGCCCAGACGGCGGTGACATAGGAGATCTCGGTGCTGCGCAGCCGCCAGTCGGTGTTGCGCAGTTCGACCAGGCCGACCAGGCGCTGGGTCAGATGCTCGGTGACGGCGAAGACGATGCCGCGTCCGGTGGCCCGGTGGGCGGGGGCGAGGGTGCGGGCGAGCTCGGCCGCGTACTCCTCGGTGAAGGGGTGGGGCAGGTCCGTCCAGGCGCGGACGAGGTCGTCGGCCATCATCGCGGCCAGGCCGGGGGCGTCGTCCTCCGCCAGGGGCCGAAGCAGCAGCCGTTCGGTGCTGATGGCGGTCTCGGGGAAGCTCGCTGCCATGCCGTCTCTCCTCGCCGGGTCGTGAACACAACACCGTACGCCTCCGTCGTGCCCCGGATGCCACGCGGTGCGCCGCCCGCACGACGGTACGTCAGAACGCGGCCGGCCGGAGTGCCCCTGCCGCATACTGCCCGACCGGGCCCCCGCCGTGGTGCGGCGGGGGCCCGGTCGGGATCGGGGCGTCAGGCGGGGTTCGGCTCAGGAGGCCGGGATGACCGAGCCCTGGAAGGTGTCGGCGATGTACTTCTTGACCTCGTCGGAGTGCAGCAGCTCTTCCAGCTTCTTCACCCGCGGGTCGTTCTCCTTGCCCTTCTTGACGACCAGGATGTTGGCGTACGGGTTGTTCTCGGCCTTCTCCAGCACCAGGGCGTCGGTGGTCGGCTTCAGGCCGGCCTGGATCGCGAAGTTGCTGTTGATGACGGCGGCGTCCAGGTCGGAGTAGGAGCGGGGCAGCTGGGCGGCCTCCAGCTCCTTCCACTTGAGGTTCTTCGGGTTGCCCGTGACGTCGGCCGGGGTGGCGGCGGTGCCGGCGCCGTCCTTGAGGGTGATGAGCTTGTTGTCGGCGAGCAGCTTGAGCGCGCGGCCCTCGTTGGTGGCGTCGTTCGGCAGGCCCACGGTGGCGCCGTCCGGCAGGTCGGCGAGCGACTTGACCTTCTTGGAGTAGGCGCCGAGCGGCTCCAGGTGCACGTTCTCGACCGAGACGAGGTCGGTGCCGTTCTTCTTGTTGAAGTCCTCCAGGTACGGCAGGTGCTGGAAGTAGTTGGCGTCGGCCGAACCGTCCTGCACCGCCGTGTTGGGGGTCACGTAGTCGGTGACCTCCTTGATGTCGAGCTTGAGGCCCGCCTTCTCCGCGAGGTTGTCCTTGACGAACTTCAGGATCTGCCCGTGCGGGGTGGGGGTCGCCGCGACCTTGAGCGGCGCGTTCGGGTCCGAGGAGGAGGACCCGGAGCTGCCGCAGGCGGCGAGCGAGAGGGCGACGCCGGCGGTGGCGAGGATGCTGGTGAACTTCAGGGCGTTGCGCACGAAAAGTGCCTTTCTGCGTGGAACGGGGAGCCGCGTCCGGGTCGGACGGGGGGAAGGTCTAGGGGGCGACGAGGTCCTCGTCGGCGGGGGCGGCGGGGCGGTTGCGCAGCAGTCGGGTGCGTCCGCCGCCGTGGCCGCGGTTGCCCAGCCGGCGCACGGCGTAGTCGCCGGCCAGCTGGATCACGGTGACGATGACCGCGATCTCCGCCACGATGATCCACATGAAGGTGGTCTCGAACCGCAGGTAGCCGTACCGGTAGGCCAGGTCGCCGAGGCCGCCGCCGCCGACGGTGCCGGCCATCGCGGAGTAGCCGATCAGCGCGATGACCGTGGTGGTGACGGAGGCGACGATGCCGGGGAGGGCCTCGGGGACCAGCACCTTGCGGACCAGGGTCCAGGTGCCGCCGCCCATCGCGTGGACGGCCTCGACCAGGCCGCGGTCGACCTCACGGACGGAGGTCTCGACCAGCCGGGCGAAGAACGGGATCGCGCCGACGGTCAGCGGCACGGTGGCCGCCTGCCAGCCGAGCGAGTTGCCGGTCACCCAGCGGGTGAAGGAGATCAGCGCGATCATCAGGATGATGAACGGCATCGAGCGCGTGAGGTTCACGACCGCGCCGAGCACCTTGTTCACCGGCTGGTTCTGGAGCACCCCGCCCTTGGAGGTGAGCACCAGCAGGATGCCGAGGGGCAGTCCGAGGAGGACGGTGCAGACGGTCGACACGCCGACCATCTGGAAGGTCTCCACGGTGGCGGGCCACATCAGCTCCCGCATCTGGTCCCAGGTCATGCCACCGCTCCGTTCGTCACACCGACGCCGTCCGAGTCGAGGACGGCCACCTGCAGGCCCTGCTCGCGCAGGTAGCCGATCGGCACCACGTTGTCCTGGTGGCTGCCGGGCAGCTCGACCCGCATCCGGCCGACCGTCCGGCCGGCGATGGTCTCCACCGCGGCGCCGAGGATGTTGATGTCGATCTGGTAGGTGCGGGCGAGCTGGGAGACGAACGGCTGGGCCGAGCTGTCGCCCTGGAAGGTGATCTCCACCACGGTGGAGGCGGGGCGGCCGATGCCGAACTCGCCGAGCGGGAACAGCTCGCGGGCCAGCTCCGAACCGGGCTGGGCCAGCAGGTCGGTGAGTTCGCCGGACTCGACCACCCGGCCGCCGCGCATCAGGGCGGCGGAGTCGCAGACGGACTTGATGACGTCCATCTCGTGGGTGATCAGCAGGACGGTGAGGCCCAGCTGCTGGTTGAGGTCGCGCAGCAGCTTGAGGATCGAACGGGTGGTCTCCGGGTCGAGCGCCGAGGTGGCCTCGTCGGAGAGCAGCACCTTGGGGTCGCCGGCCAGTGCCCGGGCGATGCCGACGCGCTGCTTCTGGCCGCCGGAGAGCTGGTGGGGGTAGCTGCGGGCCTTGTCGCCGAGGCCGACCAGGTCGAGCAGTTCGGCGGCCTTGCGGCGGCGCTCGGTGCGGTCCAGTCCGACGATCTCCAGCGGGAGTTCGACGTTCTGCTGCACGGTCCGCGAGGAGAGCAGGTTGAAGTGCTGGAAGACCATGCCGATCCGGCGGCGGGCCTCGCGCAGCTCCTTGCCGGCCCGGTTCTCGCCGCCGGACAGCGCGGTGAGCTCGAGCCCGTCCACGGTGACCGTGCCGGAGGTCGGGCGCTCCAGCATGTTCACGCAGCGGATGAGGGTGGACTTGCCGGCACCGCTGGTGCCGACGACTCCGTAGACCTCGCCCGGGCGGACGTGCAGGTCGACGCCGGCGAGGGCGCTCACCTCGCGGCCTCGGGAACGGTAGACCTTCGTCAGGTCCGTGGTGGTGATCACAGCGGCTTTCCGTGGGTCGGGGGCGGGCGGCGTGGATCGACCGTCCGACCGGTGTGCGGTCGACGGCGTCACGGCGCTGCGCCGGAGGGATCCGGACTCGACTCCCTCGATCGTGGCCGTGGCCGGGCCGGGCCGCGCGACGGCGCTGCCCTGACGGGTCACCCGGCCCGCGGGTGGGCGGGCACGGCCAAGGGAGGGGTCCGGGAGGAACGGCGCGCTCGCACGGGCGGGAGCGGCGCCGGGGTCTCGCTTCGGGGCGCGAGGGGGAGGCACCCTCAACGGGTGCCGGGGGCGGTGGCCCTCAGCAGTGACACATTCGACGACACATGGCACGCTCACCTGCCGGCAGGGTGCCGGTGGGGGTCCAGTTCGTCGTCGCAGTCATGTGAGCCAGTAAAACAGATGGGTCGAATTCCGCCCAATCTTTTGGCCGAGCTGTCCGCAATGCGGACATGCGACGCCGCTACCTGCGGAAACACGACTCGGCGCCGCCACCGGTGGTCCGGATGGTGGCGGCGCCGGGAGGCGTACGCGGGGCGACGGGCTCAGGCCGTCGCGGCGAGCGCGGTCGCGGTCGCGGTCGCGGCGGGCTTCTCCAGATGGACGAAGCTCAGCCGGCTGTTGACCTGCTCGACCTCGGTCTGCCGGTACCCCTGTCGAGCGTACAGCCGCAGGTTGCCGAGGCTGCGGTGGCCGGTGAACAGCCGGTAGGCGCTCACCGGGCCATCCTGGGCCATGCGGCGCTCCAGCGCGTCCAGCAGGCGACCGCCGAGGCCGTGGCGCTGCATCCGCGGGTGGACGACCAGGCACCCTATCCGGGCGACACCGTCGGCGCCGACCCGGCCGCGGACGGTGCCGACCACCTCGTCGCCCAGCCGGGCCACCAGGACGTGCTGCTCGGACAGCTCGGCGCGCAGGCTCTCCAGGCTCTGCGTCAGGGGCTCGATCGCCCAGTCGCCGTACAGCTCGGCCTCGGGCTGGTAGCCGAGGTACTGGAGCTTGAGGATCTGCTCCGCGTCCTCGGCCTCAGCAGCCGAGATGATCACGCTCATGCCCATGTGGAGGGGCCTCCCCAGTCGTCGTGCCCGGCGCGCAGAGGGTGACGCGCTCACGCTCAGTATCCGAGCGATCGCGCCACCGTCAAGAGCTGCGTTCGCCAGCGCTCTACCCGGGTGTCAGCTCCGCTCAACCTTCGCGGGGGCGGACGTGAGAAGGGTCACCAGCCGGGCCGCGCGCGGCGCGCCGGGCCGTACGGTCCCGCGCTCAGGGGTACCGCTCCGCGTGGAGCAGCATCCGCAGGCAGGCCAGGCAGCGGGAACGGGTGGGGCCGATCGACCCGCGCGGCATGTCGAGCCGCTCGGAGAGCTCACGGTAGGTGGGCGGCGGGTCCTCGGCGAGCGCGGCGATCAGCTGCGGGCAGCGGCCGGGCAGGGCGGCGACGGTCTCGCGGACCACGCGGCGCCGGTGTTCGGCGAGGTAGACGTCCTCGGCGGAGGGGACGGGTGGAAGGGCGGTGCACACACCGTGCATGACGGTCCCGGACGGGGCCGGTTACGCCCGGGCCGAGGCGCGGACGCGGGAGGGGCGCGCCGGTCGGACCGCCGCGCCCCTCCCCCGTCGCGCCGGGGATCAGCCCCGGGTCGGGGCTCAGCCCCGCGACCACTCCTGCTGCCGCGCCAGGTCCGCCTTCACCTCGGCGAGCTGGACCGCGACCGCCGAGGGGGCGGTTCCGCCGCGCCCGTTGCGGGCGGCGATGGCTCCGTGGACGTTGAGCACCGAGCGCACCTCGGGCGTCAGGTGCCCGGAGATCGCGGCGAACTGCCCGTCCGTCAGGTCGGACAGCTCGATGCCCTCGGCCTCGCAGACCTTGACGCAGGCGCCGGCCACCTCGTGCGCGACCCGGAACGGCACGCCCTGCTTGACCAGCCACTCGGCGATGTCGGTGGCGAGCGAGAAGCCGGCCGGGGCCAGCTCCTCCAGCCGCTCCCGGTGCACGGTGAGGGTGGCCATCATCCCGGTGAACGCGGGCAGCAGCACCTCCAGCGTGTCGCAGGAGTCGAAGACCGGCTCCTTGTCCTCCTGGAGATCCCGGTTGTAGGCGAGCGGCAGCGCCTTGAGGGTGGCCAGCAGGCCGGTCAGGTTGCCGATCAGCCGGCCGGACTTGCCGCGGGCGAGCTCGGCGATGTCCGGGTTCTTCTTCTGCGGCATGATCGAGGAGCCGGTGGAGAAGGCGTCGTGCAGCGTGATGAAGCCGAACTCCTTGGTGTTCCAGATGATCACCTCCTCCGCGATCCGGGAGAGGTTGACGCCGATCATCGCGGTCACGAAGGCGAACTCGGCGACGAAGTCGCGCGAGGCGGTGCCGTCGATGGAGTTGCCGACCGAGCCGCCCTCGAAGCCGAGGTCGGCGGCGACGGCCTGCGGGTCGAGGCCGAGCGAGGAGCCGGCCAGCGCGCCGGAGCCGTACGGCGAGACGGCGGTGCGGGCGTCCCACTGGCGCAGCCGCTCGGCGTCCCGGCCGAGGGCCTGCACGTGCGCGAGGACGTGGTGGGCGAAGAGCACCGGCTGGGCGTGCTGGAGGTGGGTACGGCCCGGCATCGCGGTGTCGGGGTGCGCCTCGGCGAGGCCGACCAGGGCCTGCTGGAGGTCGAGCAGCAGGCCGCCGATGGTCTTCGCGTGGTCCCGCAGGTACATCCGGAACAGGGTGGCGATCTGGTCGTTGCGCGAGCGTCCGGCCCGCAGCTTGCCGCCGAGGTCGGGGCCGAGGCGCTCCAGCAGGCCGCGCTCCAGGGCGGTGTGCACGTCCTCGTCGGCGACGGTGCCGGTGAAGGTGCCCGCCTCGACGTCGGCGAGCAGCCGGTCCAGGCCGGCCAGCATGCCGGCCAGTTCCTCGTCGGAGAGCAGGCCCGCCTTGTGCAGGACCCGGGCGTGGGCCTTGGAGCCGGCGATGTCGTACGGCGCGAGGCGCCAGTCGAAGTGGACCGAGGCCGAAAGCCTGGCCAGCGCCTCGGACGGGCCGTCGGCGAAGCGCGCGCCCCAGAGGCGGACGTCGGAGGACTGCTCGGCGGTCATCGCGTGGCTCCTTCATGGATGTGCAGTGGATGGCATAAGTATGCACGACACCGTATGAAAAACAAACCCCGGCCGGACGGTCTCCGTCGGGCCGGGGTTCTTCGGGTCGGAACGCTACTGCGCCTTCGCCTGGGCGAGTTGCATGAGGTGGTCGGCGAGCGCCTGGCCGCCGGCCGGGTCCCGGCTGATCAGCAGCACGGTGTCGTCGCCGGCGATGGTGCCGATGATCTCGAACACCTCGGCCTGGTCGATCGCCGAGGCCAGGAACTGGGCGGCGCCCGGCGGGGTGCGCAGCACCACCAGGTTGCCGGAGGCCGTCGCGGAGACCATGAGCTCGCCGGCCAGCCGGGCCATCCGGCCCTCGCTGGCCGACTCCCCCATCGGCGCGCGCGGCGTGCGGTCGCCGCCCTCCGCCGGGACGGCGTAGATCAGCGCGCCGTCCCGGTTGCGGATCTTGACCGCGCCCAGCTCGTCCAGGTCCCGGGAGAGGGTGGCCTGGGTGACCACGAGTCCGTCGTCGGCGAGCAGCTTGGCGAGCTGGCTCTGCGAACGCACGGGCTGGCGGGTGAGCAGGTCCACGATCCGCCGGTGGCGCGCGGTGCGGGTCTGCGGGACCTGCGGCGTCGGGCCGGTGGCGGACGGGCCGGAGTGGGAAGCGGTCATGTGAATATTCTCCCGGACGACGGTCAACTCGCATCGGCCGGGGCGCCCTCGCGCACCGTCCGGAGGATGCCCGGCAGCGCGGCCAGGAAGGCGTCCGCCTCCTGCTCGGTCAGCACCAGCGGCGGGGCCAGCCGGACGGCGTCCGGGACGGCCGCGTTGACCAGGAAGCCCGCCTCCTGGGCGACGGCCTGGACCTTGGCCGAGACCGGCTCGGTGAGCACGATGCCGAGCAGCAGGCCCGCCCCGCGCACGTGCGAGACCAGCGGGTCGCCGAGCGCCTCGACGCCGTCGCGCAGCCGCTCGCCGAGCTTGCGGACGTGCTCCAGCAGGCCCTCGGACTCGATGGTGTCCAGCACCGCGAGCCCGGCCGCGGCGGCCACCGGGTTTCCGCCGAAAGTGGTGCCGTGCTGACCCGGGGTGAGCAGCTCGGCGGCCGGCCCGAAGGCGAGCACCGCGCCCATCGGCAGGCCGCCGCCGAGCGCCTTGGCCAGGGTGACGACGTCCGGCTCCACGCCCTCGTACGCCTGGTGGGCGAACCAGTGGCCGGTGCGGCCGACGCCGGTCTGGATCTCGTCCAGGACCAGCAGGGTGCCGGTGGCCCGGGTGATCTCGCGGGCGGCCTTCAGGTAGCCGTCCGGCAGCGGGATCGCGCCGTTCTCGCCCTGGACCGGCTCCAGGAAGACGGCCGCGGTCTCGGTGGTGACGGCCGCGCGCAGCGCCTCGACGTCGCCGAACGGGACGTGGGTGACGTCGCCGGGCAGCGGGCGGAACGGGTCCTGCTTGGCGGGCTGGCCGGTGAGCGCGAGGGCGCCCATGGTGCGGCCGTGGAAGGCGCCCTGGAGGGCGACCAGGTGGGTGCGGCCGGTCCGCCGGCTGATCTTGAAGGCGGCCTCGTTGGCCTCGGCACCGGAGTTGCAGAAGAACACCCGGCCGCCGGGGCGGCCGTCCAGCTCCAGCAGCCGCTCGGCGAGGGCGATGGTGGGCTCGGCCATGAAGAGGTTGGAGACGTGGCCGAGGGTGGCGATCTGCCTGCTCACCGCCTCGACGACGGCCGGGTGGGCGGTGCCCAGGGCGTTGACGGCGATGCCGCCGAGCAGGTCGGTGTACTCCTTGCCGTCGGCGTCCCAGAGCTTGCTGCCCTCGCCGCGCACCAGCGGGATGCGGGGGGTGCCGTAGTTGTCGGTGAAGGAGTGCTGCCACCGCTCGGTGAACTGCTCGTTGTGGGTCGCTCCGGTGCCGCCGGTCGTGCCGGTCATGCCAGTCCCCCGATCACGGTCGTCTCGTCGTCCGGCACGACCATCGTGCCGATTCCCTCGTCGGTGAAGATCTCCAGCAGCAGGCTGTGCTGGACCCGGCCGTCCAGCACGCGGGCGGTGCCCACGCCGGAACGGACGGCCCGCAGGCAGCCCTCCATCTTGGGGAGCATGCCGCTGGCCAGGTCGGGCAGCAGCTCCTCCAGCTCGGTCGCGGTGAGCTGGCTGATCACGTCGTCGGAGTTCGGCCAGTCCTTGTAGAGGCCCTCGACGTCGGTGAGGACGACGAGCATCTCGGCGCCGAGCGCGACCGCGAGCGCGGAGGCGGCGGTGTCCGCGTTGATGTTGTAGACGTGGCCGTCGGCGCCGCGGGCGATCGAGGAGATGACCGGGATCCGGCCGTCGGCGATCATCGCCTTCACCGCGCCGGCCTCGATGTTGACGATGTCGCCGACCAGGCCGATGTCGACCTGCTCGCCGTCCACCACCGCGTAGCGCTTGACCGCCGTCATGGTGTGGGCGTCCTCGCCGGTCATGCCGACGGCGAACGGGCCGTGCTCGTTGAGCAGGCCGACCAGCTCGCGCTGCACCTGGCCGGCCAGCACCATCCGGACCACGTCCATGGTCTCCGGGGTGGTGACCCGCAGACCGTTGGTGAAGCTCGACTCCAGGCCCAGCCGGTCGAGTTGGGCGCTGATCTGGGGGCCGCCGCCGTGCACCACGACGGGGTGCAGACCGGCGTAGCGGAGGAAGACGACGTCCTGGGCGAAGGCGGCCTTGAGGCCTTCGTCCACCATGGCGTTGCCGCCGAACTTGATCACGACGGTCTTGCCGTGGAAGCGCTCCAGCCACGGGAGCGCCTCGATCAGCGTCATGGCCTTGGGCAACGCGGTGTTGTTGCGGGCCTGTTCGCCCTTGGGTGCGATCTGCACGGGTTTCCCTCGTCAATGGGGGTCCCCCGGCCGGAGGCTGGGGGAGGATGTCGCGGATCGGGTGTCGCGACTCGGGGTGTCGCGGACGAAGTGACGCCGGTCAGGTCGAGTAGGCGCTGTTCTCGTGGACGTAGTCGGCCGTCAGGTCGTTGGTCCACAGCGTGGCGCCCGCCGGGCCGGCGTTGAGGTTCGCGGTGATGACGACCTCGCGGCCCTTCATGTCCACCAGGTCGCGGTCCTCGCCCACGCCGCCGGCCCTGCACACCCAGACGCCGTTGATGGCGACGTCCAGCTCGTTCGGGTCGAAGGCGGCGGAGGTGGTGCCGATCGCGGCCAGCACCCGGCCCCAGTTGGGGTCCTCGCCGTGGATGGCGCACTTGAGCAGGTTGTTGCGGCTGATCGTCCGGGCGACCTCGACCGCCTCGTCCTCGGTGGCGGCACCGGTGACGTCGATCCGGATCTCCTTGCTCGCGCCCTCGGCGTCGCCGATCAGCTGGCGGGCCAGGTCGGCGCTGACCGTGCGGACGGCCTCGGCGAACTCGGCCTGCTCCGGGGTGACGCCGGAGGCGGCGGAGGCGAGCAGCAGCACGGTGTCGTTGGTCGACATGCAGCCGTCGGAGTCGATCCGGTCGAAGGTGGTGCGGGTAGCACCGCGCAGCGCGATGTCCAGGGCGGCGCTGTCCAGGTCGGCGTCGGTGGTGAGGACGACCAGCATGGTGGCGAGGCTCGGGGCGAGCATGCCCGCGCCCTTCGCCATGCCGCCGACCGTCCAGCCGGCCGGGCTGGTGTACTGGGCGGTCTTGTGCACCGTGTCGGTGGTCTTGATGGCGATCGCGGCGGCCTCGCCGCCGTCCTCGCCGAGCTCGCCGGCGGCGAGCGCGACCCCGGGGAGCAGGATGTCCATCGGCAGCCGTACGCCGATCAGGCCGGTGGAGGCGACGGCGACCTCGCCCGCGTTCAGGCCCAGCTCCGCGGCGACCTTCTCCGCGGTGGCGTGGGTGTCCTGGAAGCCGAGCGGGCCGGTGCAGGCGTTGGCGCCACCGGAGTTGAGGACGACGGCGGAGACCAGGCCGCCCTTGAGGACCTGCTCGGACCAGAGCACCGGCGCCGCCTTGACCCGGTTGGCGGTGAAGACGCCGGCCGCGGCGAGCGAAGGACCGTCGTTGACCACCAGGGCGAGGTCGGGGGTGCCGGAGGCCTTGATGCCCGCGGTCACGCCGGCGGCCCGGAAGCCCTTGGCGGCGGTCACTCCGACGTTCGTGCTCTTGCTCACGGTGCGACTCCGTTCACGGGAAGGCCGAGCTCCTCGGGCAGACCGAGGGCGATGTTCATGCTCTGCACCGCGCCGCCGGCGGTGCCCTTGACCAGGTTGTCGATCGCGCTGATCGCGATGATCCGCCCGGCGGCGGCGTCCAGGGCGACCTGGACCAGGGCGGTGTTGGCGCCGTAGACGCTGCTGGTCTGCGGCCACTGCCCCTCGGGCAGCAGGTGGACGAAGGGCTCGTCCGCGAACGCCTCGGCGTACGCGGCGCGCAGGCTCTGCGCCGTCACCCCGGGCCTGGCCTTGGCCGAGCAGGTGGCGAGGATGCCGCGCGGCATCGGGACGAGGGTGGGGGTGAAGGAGACGGTGACCGGCTCGCCCGCCAGCGGGGAGAGGTTCTGGGCCATCTCCGGGGTGTGCCGGTGGACGCCGCCGACGCCGTACGGGCTGACGCTGCCCATCACCTCGCTGCCCAGCAGGTGCGGCTTGGCGGCCTTGCCGGCACCGGAGGTGCCGGAGGCGGCGACCACCACGGCCTCCGGTTCGGCGAGCTGCGCGGCGTACGCGGGGAACAGCGCGAGGGAGACGGCCGTCGGGTAGCAGCCGGGTACGGCGATCCGGTTGCTGCCCTTCAACGCGGCGCGGTGGCCGGGGAGTTCGGGCAGGCCGTAGGGCCAGGTGCCGGCGTGCGCGGAGCCGTAGAACTGCTCCCAGTCGGTGGCGGCCTTGAGCCGGAAGTCGGCCCCGCAGTCGATCACCAGGACGTTCGGGCCGAGTTCCTCGGCGACGGCCGCGGACTGACCGTGCGGCAGGGCCAGGAACACCACGTCGTGGTCGGCCAGCACCTCGGGGGTGGTGGCCTCGAGGACGCGGTCGGCGAGCGGGAGGAGGTGCGGCTGGAGCGTGCCCAGCCTGGTGCCCGCGTTCGAGCCGCCGGTCAGCGCCCCGATCTCCACCTCCGGGTGGCCGAGCAGCAGGCGCAGCACCTCGCCGCCCGCATAACCGCTCGCGCCGGCGACGGCGACTCGCAATGCCATGGCGTTCCTCCTTCGTCTTGGCATGAATATACGCGTGGTGGAAAATTCATGCAAGGAGTTCGCGCCGGATCCCCGCCGGGGCGGGGTGGCGGGATCAGCGCTTGACGGCTCGCAGCACCACGAACTTGGGGTTCCCGGCGACGAGTCGGCAGTTGCCGAAGAGGCGGCGCAGCTTGACGTGGTAGCCGAGGTGGCGGTTGCCGACCACCCAGAGTTCCCCGCCGGGCCGCAGCGCCCGCTTGGCGCCGGTGAACATCCGCCAGGCGGTGGCGTCGGTGGTGGCCTGGTGGGAGTGGAACGGCGGGTTGTTGAGCACCAGGTCCACCGAGCCGGCCGCCACCGCGTCCGCGGCCAGGGCGTCGGCGGTCAGGAACTCGGCCGGGGCGTCCGGGCCCAGGTTGGTGCGGAAGGTCTCCTCGGCGGAGGCCACCGCCTGGTGCGACTCGTCCACGAACACCAGCTCCGCGCCGGGCCCGGCCAGCGCGGCGGCCGTACCGACCACGCCGTTGCCGCAGCCGAGGTCCACCACGCGGGCACCCGGGGCGGGGACGGGCAGGTGGGCGAGGAGGAAGCGGGTGCCGATGTCCAGCCGGTCGGCGCAGAAGGTGCCCGCGTGGTTGACGACGGTACGACCGGAGACGGGCCCGATGTCCGGAGGCAGCGCGTAGCGGTGCGGCCACGGGTTGGGGCCGGCGTCGAGCGCCCGGTCGGGGGTGCAGAAGATCAGCCGGGCCTTGCGGGCGGCCAGCGAGGTGCGGGTCGGGCCGAGGATCCGCTCGAAGAGCCGGAGCGTGGAGGTGTGGATCTCGGTGACCATGCCGGCACCGATCACCACCGTGTCCTCGTGGAGGGCGGGGGCGAGCCGGTGCAGCTGGTCCTCCAGCAGGGCCAGGCTCTTGGGGACGCGCACCAGCAGCACGTCGATCCGCTCCGGCGGGGTGTCCCGGGTGGTGAGCAGCCGGGACTCGTCGACGGCGGCGCCGGCCCGGGCCAGGTTGGCCAGGGTGGCCCGCCGGCCGAGGTGGGAGTCGGTGATCTGGAACGGTCGGCAGTCGGCGAGCGCGGTGGTCAGCGCGCCCCAGCGGTCGCCGAGAACGGCGACCGTGCGGTCGGCCAGCCCGGTCGCGGCGCCGGCCGCGCTGTCCGCCTCGCCCGCGAGGTGGCGCAGCAGGTACTCGTCGGCGGCGTCCCAGGCCCGCAGCCGCTCGCGCGGATCCTCGGGGAAGCGGGTGAGTTCGAAGGTGCCCCACGGGGTGGCGAATGCGGTGTCCGGCGGGGTCGCGGCGGGCGTGGTCTGGGGATTCATCGTGTTCTCAGGCTATCCGACGGCTCCCGGCGGCGATTACGGACGGATACTGGAAGGGCCCGACCGAGAGGGGTGAGGGCGATGGAGTGGAAACTCGAAGTCGTGGTGGTCCCGGTGTCCGACGTGGACCGCTCGAAGCTCTTCTACGAGGAGCAGGCCGGGTTCACCGTCAACCACGACACCCTGCTGCGGGACGGGGTCCGGGTGGTCCAGCTGACGCCCCCCGGCTCGCCCTGCTCGATCGTGGTGGGCAAGGGGGTGATCGACTCGCCGCCCGGATCGGTCAAGGGCCTCCAGCTGGTGGTACCGGACATCGAGCGGGCGCACGCCGAGCTGCAGGCGCGGGGCGTGCAGGTCAGCCCGGTCCAGCACTTCGTGGCGGGGGGCCGGGTGGACGGGCACGGCGAGGCCTGGAACAACTTCGTGTTCTTCAACGACCCGGACGGGAACGGCTGGGCGGTGCAGGAGGCGCCGCGCGCCGCGTAGGGCGGACCGGCCCCGGGCGGCCTTGGGTAGGCTCCGAGGATGGCTGAACACGAGGGAAGCGTGCGGGTGGACAGCTGGATCTGGTCGGTCCGGCTGGTCAAGACGCGGGCGCTGGCGGCGGCTGCCTGCCGCGCCGGGCACGTCAAGGTGAACGGCGAGCGGGCCAAGCCGGCGCAGGCGCTGAAGCCCGGGGACGAGGTGCGGGTCCGCGAGGAGGGGTACGAGCGGGTCGTGGTGGTGCGGCAGTTGATCCGCAAGCGGGTCGGCGCCGCGGTCGCGGCGGAGTGCCTGGTCGACAACAGCCCGCCGCGGCCGCCGCGCGAGTTCGTCGCGGCGGCCGGAACCCGGGACCGCGGGGCCGGGCGGCCGACCAAGCGGGAACGCCGCGAGCTGGACCAGCTGCGCGGGCACTGAGCGGGCGCCGAGCGGCCCCGGGTGCGGGGGCCCGGACGCGAAAAGCCGCGGAGCCGTTACGCGGCCGCGGTCGCGAGCACCTTGGCGAGGAAGCCGTCGAGGTTGGCCACCGTACGGCCGATCTGCAGCTCCAGCGGCAGCGACTCGTCGGGCCGGGTGACCAGGGTGGACTTCTTCAGCCCGCGCACGTAGAGCGAGCAGGCGAGGTCGGCGCAGATGTAGGTGCCGACCGTGTTGCCCTCGCGCCCGGCCGCCCCGGCCCGGCGGGCGGCGAGCAGCGCCACCCCGGACCCGGCGTGCGCGGTGATGCACAGCGAGCACACGTTGGTCTTGGTCAGGCTGCGCCGGATCACCGACGAGCGCAGCGTCACGCCGACCAGCTCGCCCCCGTACGGCGCCACCAGGTACGCCCGGTCGGGCGCGCCCTGGTCCCGCCAGCCGAGGAAGTCCAGGTGCTCCCAGGGCAGTTCGGCCAGGCCCCGGGGCAGGTTGAGCCGACGGGCCTCGCCCTTGGAGCAGTTGACGAAGGACGCACGGATCTCGTTCTCACCCAGGGATTCCATGCCGCGGAAGCTAACACCCGCCGACCGGCCGTGTCGCGCCCATTTTCACCCGGTCCGCACCGGGTGGGCGGCCTGGACGGCGAGCCGGCGCGGGGCCTCCTCGCCGATCCGGGTGAGCAGGTCGTCCAGGGCGAGGAAGACCTCCCAGCGCTCCCGCCCGCCGGCGGCGGCGAGGCGCTCGACCACCAGGTCCTCCAGGTCCCGGACCCGCTTGTCCTTCCAGGCCTTGTCGGCCAGGCTGACCAGCAGTGACTCGACGGTGACTCCGGGGCCGTCCCAGCTCGCGTGGGTGCGGGCGAAGCGGGCGAGGTGCTCGGGGACGCCATGGGCGAGCAGCAGGGCGTGTCCGGCGGGCTCGTGCCGGGAGCCGGGGGCGGAGAGCTCCTCGGGGTGGACGGTCTTGCCGATGTCGTGGGTGGCGGCGCCGTAGAGGACGGCCTCGCGGTCGAAGACCAGGCCCTCGCGGGCGCAGAACCCGGTGATCTCCTCGGCCACCTGGTGCACCAGGGCGAGGTGGGCGACCAGGCGGGGCGGGGCGTCGAGGGCACGCAGCAGGTCGGCGACGTCCGGGGGCAGCGGCGGCAGGGCGGTGGCGGTCACGCCGCAGGGTAGCCGGGACGGTGAGGGACTGTCAGTGGGGGTCCGTAGGCTTCGACGGTCCGGTCCCGGTGCAGGAGGGGGGCGCCGGGACCGGACCTGAGCGGCCGACCTGATCGGCCGACCGAGAGAGCTACGGGAGGCCGCCTGCGGTCACTTCTTGAAGGCGACACCGGCGTACGCCGACACGTCCTGCCAGCCCTCGGGGAGCTCGGTGGTGGGGACGTGGCCCGCGGTGGGGCGCCAGAGCGGGAGCTGGACGAGCCCGGGGCCGGCGAACTCGAAGTCGCCGAAGAAGGACTCGACGCCGGCGCGGGGGCGCAGCACGAGCGGGGCGCTGGCGCTGCGGTAGATGCGGGTGCCCTCGGAGGCGCTCTCGCGGGAGGCGAAGTCCGGGCTGCCGTGGGAGAGGATCAGCGCGCTGCCGGGGGCGAGCGCGTCGCGCAGGGTGCGGACGACCTGCCGGGCGCCCTCCTCGTCCCGGATGAAGTGCAGCACGGCGACGAGCATCAGCGCGACCGGCTGGGAGAGGTCGACGGCGCCGGCCAGCGCGGGGTGGCCGAGGATCGCGGCCGGGTCCCGCAGGTCGGCCTCGATCACCGAGGTGTGCCCGGCGGGGTGGCTCGCCAGCAGGGCGCGGGCGTGGGTGGCGACGATCGGGTCGTTGTCCACGTACACCACCCGGGCGTCCGGGGCGACCCGCTGGGCGACCTCGCTGGTGGAGCCGACGGCCGGGATGCCGGTGCCGATGTCGACGAACTGGCGCACGCCCCGGCTCGCCACGAACTCCACGGCGCGGCCGAGGAACTGCCGGTTGGTGCGGGCCAGCAGCGGCAGCGCGGGGTAGGCGGCTATCGCGGCCTGGGCGGCCTTGCGGTCGGCCTCGAAGTTGTCCTTGCCGCCGAGGTAGTAGTCGTACATCCGGGCGGTGTGCGGGACGCCGGTGTCCAGCTCGCTCGGCGGCTGCCAGTCGTCGGTTCTGGCCCAGTCCCACTCGGTGTCCGTACCCCGGCCGATCGCCGCGCCGTCCTCGTACATCCTGTCCGCCCCCAATGCGCACTACCGGAAGAGTTTGGCCACCGCCCGTCGACACGCGGCGCGCGGTGATCGTATCCATAGATACGGCGCGGAAACAGCGGGAGTTCAGGTTTACGCAATTGCCGGTGACGGAGTGTGTGCACGTCAAGGCCGGTCCCGCCGACCGGACGGACCGGATCGCCCGCCGGAGCCGTCCTCTCTATGCTGGCTGCCGATGACTGCCGACCGCCGCACCGTACTGCGCTCCACCGTCCGCCTCGCCGCCCTCGCCGCCGCGGGCGGCCTGCTCAGCGCCTGCGGCACCGGGAACCTCCGCCGGGCCGACCCGGGGGCGCTGGCCGCGCACCCCGGCACCGTGGACCCGCAGCACACCACCGACCCGGCCTGGAGCGGCGGCGAGGGCCCGGCCTCCGCCACGCCCACCGCCCCGGCGGAGCCCCGGCCCGACGGCGAGCCGACCGCCGCCGTGGCCGCCGCCCAGCCCTCCACCCCGCCGGCCCCGCCAGTGCTGCCGCCGCTCGCGCCGGGCACCCCGGTCGAGGTCGCGTACGGGCCGCGCACCGGTCGGAACGTGGCGCTCACCGTCCACGGCAGCGGCGACCCGAAGCTGGCCACCGCGCTGCTGGAGATCGCCGAGCAGCGCGGCGCCAGGCTGACCGTGATGGTCGTCGGCAGCTGGCTCGACCAGCAGCCGCAGATGGCCCGGCGGATCCTGGACGGCGGCCACGAGCTGGGCAACCACACCCAGAACCACCTCGACATCTCGGCCATGACACCGGACCAGGCCCGTGCCGAGATCGCCCAGTGCGCGGAGCGCCTGCAGAAGCTCACCGGCTCGATCGGCCGCTGGTTCCGCCCCTCCGCCGCCCAGTACGCCACCCGGATAGTGCGCGAGCAGGCCAAGGCGGTCGGGTACGAGCACGTGCTGTCCTTCGACGTGGACCCGCGCGACTACAACGACCCCTCGGCCGCCGAGCTGCAGCGCCGGGTGCTGAACTCGGTGCGCGGCGGCTCGGTGGTGGCACTGCACATGGGGCACCAGTGCACGGTGGACGCGCTGCCCGCGATCCTGGACGGCCTGGCCAAGGCGGGGCTCAAGCCGGTGACCGCCAGCCAGCTCTGCGCCTGACCCCCCGCCCGGGCCCGGCGACCGGGCGTCCGAACCCGAACGCTCCGGCCCGGACACCCGGTCAGACCATCGGGTCGTCGTCCTTGTACGGGCGCAGCCGCAGCGTACGGGCGTCCGCGGCGCGGATCGCGTCGGCCCGGTTGACCAGCTCCTCCAGGTCGTCCCGGCCGGCGTGGATGAACCGCCCGTGCAGCCCGTCGAAGCGGCCGCGGGCGGCGTCCACGGTGACGGCCACCATGTACGGGATGGAGCCCCAGGCCGTGGTGTCCCGGAACATCGGCATCCCGGCGGTCATGTCGGTGGCCACCGCGCCCGGGCTGATGTCGAGGACCACGATGCCGTTGCGGGCGAGCGAGTCCGCCATGTTGTCGGAGAGCTGGAGCAGCGCGCCCTTGGAGGTGGCGTACGCGGTGTAGTCGCCGTCCGGGCGCAGCGCGAAGCCCGAGTTGAGGTTGACCACCCGGCCGCGCCGACGGGCGACCATGCCGGGCAGCACACAGCGCAGCAGGTTGTAGGGGCCTCGCAGGTTGGTCTCGATCACCTGCCACCACTGGTTGGCGTCGGTCTCCCAGAGCGGCACCTCGGCGCGGTCGACCAGACCGGCGTTGTTGACCAGCAGGTCGGTCGGCCCGAGGTCGCGCTCGATCACCCGGACCGCCTCGCGCACCGAGCCGGGGCGGGTGACGTCGGCGGTCACGGCGACGCCCCGGGAGCCGCGCTTGGCGCACTCCTTGAGGGTGTCGGTCAGGGTCTCGTGGGTGCGGCCGACCAGGCCGACGGACATCCCCTCGGCGGCCAGGCCGATGGCGAGCTCCCGGCCGATGCCCCGGCCGGCGCCGGTGATCAGGGCGACCTGTCCTGCGAGCGATCCCGTCGACACGCTGTGCTCCCTTCGCGCCCCCGGCCCTGTCCGCTTCGGCCCGGCCCCGTCTGCGGCATTCTGTCGGCCGACCGGCGGAGCCGGCCCCGGGCACACGGGTCAGGGGCCGCCGCCTCACCCGTTCGGGGGATGCCCGGAGGTGGCACCCCGCCGGGGAGGGGGTGACCTACTGGCCGGTACGGAGTAGTAACGTCGTCGGGGCGGTGACCGGTGCACCCATTCCGGTACACCGGCCCGTCGTCCAGCAGCTCGCTGGGCCACCCGTAGCTGGGCGACCCCCAGCACCGTCGAAGGGCAACTGAGTGAGTGACATCGCGCGCGTCGGAGTGATCGGCTGCGGCCTGATGGGGTCGGGCATCGCCGAGGTCTTCGCCCGGGCCGGGCTGGACGTCCTGGTGTCGGAGGCCAGCGGTGAGGCGCTGGAGTTCGGTCGCACCCGGCTGACCAACTCCCTGGAGACGGCGGTCAAGCGGGGCAAGCTGACGCCCGAGCAGCGGGACGAGGCGCTGGGCCGGCTGTCCTTCACCGTCGATCTGTCCGACTTCGCCGACCGCGACCTGGTGGTCGAGGCCGTCGCCGAGCGCGAGGACATCAAGGTCGGGATCTTCGAGACCCTGGACCGGGTGGTCGAGCGCCGCGACGCGATCCTCGCCTCCAACACCTCCTCGATCCCGATCGTGAAGCTGGCCGCCGCCACCACCCGTCCGGAGCAGGTGATCGGCCTGCACTTCTTCAACCCGGCGCCGGTGCAGAAGCTGGTCGAGGTCATCCCCACGCTGACCACCTCGGCGACCACCACCGAGCGGGTGGAGGCCTTCGCCTCCCAGGTGCTCGGCAAGGAGCCGATCCGCGCCCGCGACCGGGCCGGCTTCGTGGTCAACGCGCTGCTGGTGCCGTACCTGCTGTCCGCGGTGCGGATGTTCGAGTCGGGCGTGGCCACCGCCTCCGACATCGACAAGGGCATGGAGGCCGGCTGCGCCCACCCGATGGGCCCGCTGCGGCTGTGCGACCTGATCGGCCTGGACACCATCGTCTCGATCGCCGAGTCGATGTACGACGAGTACAAGGAGCCGCTGTACGCCGCTCCCCCGCTGCTCTCCCGGATGGTGGACGCGGGCCTGCTGGGCCGCAAGTCCGGCCGGGGCTTCTACGACTACACCGCGAGCGCCTGACACCCCGGGCGCTCCCGGACAGCGGGGCCCGGCGGCCGTGAACCGGCCGCCGGGCCCTCGTGCTCGGTGTGGCGTCAGCTGTTGATGGCGTAGCTGTCGCCGTAGACCTTCCACTTCAGCGGCGGGTTGAGGTCGAAGTTCTTGGCGTTGAGGAAGACCAGCTGCTCGGTGTCCACCCGGCTGGTGTCGGAGTGCGCCTCCTCCTTCTTCATGACCACCTTGCGGGCGTCCAGGAAGGCCTTGAGGTAGGTGGCCTCGTCGCCGCCCTGGGCGGGGGTCTTGGCCTTCTTCATCGCGGCGGCGCGGATGCCGCCGAAGCTGTCCGAGCTGTTGCCCGGGCCGTGCATGACGATGGCGTCGTAGTAGGCGAACTGGCCGAGCGCGCGCAGGCCGTCGCTCTTGGCCTGGTTGACGGCGGGGTTGAAGTACACCCGGTCGCGCTCGTCGTTCTGGGCCTGCTGGAAGACGGTGTCCTTGGCGGCGGTGGCCCAGTCCTTCTCGAACGCGGAGCCGAGGCCGGCGTGCGAGTCGGTGCCGTTGACCTTCTTCAGGGCCGGCAGGTACTTGGCCAGGACGTTGCCGGGCTTGAGGTCGGTGTAGTGCTGGACCAGCTCCAGCATGTCACCGGTGCCGGAACAGAAGCCGATGATGCCGGCGGTGTAGCCGCGGCCGTCCTTGATGTCCTCGATGTACTTGTACTGGGCCTTCCAGTCCAGCGACGAGTTCTCCGCGCTGGACACCAGCTGCATGGCGATGTCCTTCTTGTGCGGGTCGTCCAGCCCGACCCCCGCGAGCTGGACGGCGGCGGCCGGCGACGGGGCGGCCTGGGCCGCCGAGGTGGCCGCGACGGTGAGCGGCGCGGCCACCAGGGCGGCGGCGAGGGCGATGCGGAGGGCACGACGGGGCTGAGGGCGCATGGGACGCTCCGATTCCTCGATGGGTTAGGAAACTTTCCTAACGAGAAGAAGGAAAACCCCTCGGGCCGCACTCCCGCAAGCGTTTTGACGGAACCTCTTCAAGAAAACTCCGGAACCGCGGCGCGGAGCCGTCGGCCGGACGCCGGGTCAGAACGCCCTGCGCCGCACCCACCAGACCGCCGCCGCGCAGGCGGCGACGCCCAGGGCGACCATCCAGCCGAACTCGATGAACTCGAACGGCCAGAAGCGGTCCGCCGGCTGGTACACCTGGTGGGCGGTGTAGCCGCCGTCCCGGACCAGCGCCTGGAGCTGGGCGAAGTCGCCGTGGCCGTAGAACTCGTCGACGGGGATCCGGTTCCCGGCCGGGTCGGAGTACCAGACCTCGCCCAGCCACCGCTCGTCCAGCGGCATCGTCCGCATGGTGTGCAGCGCCTCCTCCAGCGGAGGCCGGTAGTGGAACCGGAGGGACTCGGCGACGAAGGGCAGCGCGACCGAGACGGCCAGGCCGATGCCTACCGCCGCCACCGTGCGGCGCAGCACCGCGCCGGCCAGCGCGGCCACCCCGAAGGTCAGCACCACCCGGCCGACCACCACCGGCCAGGTCTGCTCGAAGAGGTACGGGCTGAAGCGCCCGCCCATGAGCACCAGCGGGGTGCTCCACCAGCGCAACAGCAGCCCGAACAGGGCGGCGACGACCGCCAGCACCCCGCCGGCCAGCGTCAGCGAGCCGACCGTCCAGCGGGACCGGCCGGCCCCCTGGGTCCACACGAAGCGGACCGTGCCGTGCTCGAACTCCCTCGCCAGCAGGGGGCCGCCGACGAAGGCACCGAAGCCGCCGCCGAGCACGTGGAGCACCATGGCGACGGCCTCCATCGAGGTGCCGTACTCGCGCAGGAACTGCTTGTACCGCTGCAGGCAGGCGTCCGTGGCCGGATCGCAGGCGGCGGCGCCCGAGCGTTCCAGGCCGCTGTGCACGTACCAGCCGTGGACCAGCAGCGCCAGCGAGAGCGCGGCCATCAGCGTCAGCAGGGTCACCAGCGCGGGCCGGTGGCGCAGCCCGGCCGCCCGCAGGACGGCGGAGCGGGGCGGCGCGAGGGACAGGGAGCTCACGGCAGCAGCACCTTCTCGTTCGGCGGGACGGCCCCGCGCGGGCCGGGGAGCGCGGAGGCGGCCGGTTCGCGCAGGTAGGAGATCACCAACTCCTCCAGTCCGACGCGCTGTTGGTGCCAGGAGCCGGAGACCGGGGCGTCCGGGCCGCCGGTCCGCACCAGCAGGTGGGACTGGACGCCGGCCCGGCGGTCGCGGACCACCGGAAGCCGCCGCGCGACCTCGTCGGCCTCGGCGGTCGGGCCGGTCAGCATCCGGTGGCCGGCCAGCAGGTCGTCCACCTCCCCCGACACCTGGACCCGGCCGCCGCCGAGCACCACCAGGTAGTCGCAGCTCTGCTCCAGCTCGTTGACGGCGTGCGAGGAGAACACCACCGACATCCCGTCCTCGGCCACCGCGGTCAGCAGCACGGCCATGAAGTCGTGCCGGGCGAGCGGATCGAGGGACGCCAACGGCTCGTCCAGCAGCAGGAGTTCGGGCCGCTTGGCGAGGGCCAGGGCGAGCGAGACCTGGGCCTGCTGGCCGCCGGAGAGCCGGCCGTACCTGCGGTCCAGCGGGATGCCGAGGCCGTCCAGGTGGGTACGGGCGCGGGCCTCGTCCCAGCGGCGGTTGAGGTGTCGGCCCATCGCCAGCAGGTCGCGCACCGGCAGGCCGGGGTAGAGCGCGGCGTTCTGGGCGACGAAGCCGATCCGGTCCAACGCGCGCGGCGAGCCGGGCCGTTGGTCGCCGAGGACGGTCAGCGCGCCCTCGCTCGGCAGGGCCAGTCCGGCGGCCAGGCCGAGCAGCGTGGTCTTGCCGGCGCCGTTCGGGCCGACCAGGGCCACCACGTGCCCGGCGGGGACGGCGAGCCGGCAGTCCCGCAGCGCCCAGGAGCGGCGGTAGCGCTTGCCGAGCCCGGCGCAGTCGATCACCGTGTCCACGGCCATCAGGCCACCACCCCGTCCCGGCCCTCGCGCAGGTCGCGCAGCGCGTCCTCGAACACCGCGACCATCCCCTCCTCGTCCAGCCCGGCGGTCCGCGCCGAGCGCATCCAGTCCAGCAGCCCCCGGCGCAGCGCGGTCCGCTCGCGCAGCGGCACCACCCCGGGGGGCAGGCCCCGTACGAAGGTGCCCTGGCCCCGGCGGCCGGCCGCGAGGCCGCGGTGCTCCAGCTCGCGGTACGCCTTGAGCACCGTGTTCGGGTTGATCGCGAGGCCGGCCACCACCTCGCGCACCCGGGGCAGTCGGTCCCCCTCGGTCAACCAGCCCATCCGCAGCGCCTGTTCGACCTGCTGCACGAGCTGCAGGTAGGTCGGGACGCCGGAGGCCGGGTCCAGACGGAACTCGATCGGGGAGGGCCGGTCGGCGTCTTTATCTACTTCCATAGGTAAAGAGATAAACGACGGACTGAGGTGCCGTCAACTCCGCGGGGAGGGAGGCGGGAAACGACGGAGGGCCCCGCCCCGGACTCGTGGTCCGGGACAGGGCCCTCCTCGGGCGCTGCCGCGCCGGTGCCGTGTCAGGCGCCGCGCAGCACCGCGCCGGTGCGGGCGACGGCCTCGGCGACGGCCGCCTCACGGGCGGCGGTGGCCTCGTCGGCGGTCAGGGTGCGGTCGACCGCGCGGAAGCGCAGCGCGTACGCCAGCGACTTCTTGCCCTCGCCGACCTGCTCGCCGGTGAACACGTCGAACAGCCGGATGGCCTCCAGCAGTTCGCCCGCGCCGGCGCGCAGCGCGGCCTCGACCTCGGCCGCCGGAACGGCGGTGTCGACGATCAGCGCGACGTCCTGGGTCGCCACCGGGAAACCGGAGACGGTCGGGCCGCTGACCCGCTCGGCGCCGTCGGCGGTGAGCAGGTCGATGTCGATCTCCATCGCGGCGGTGCGGGCCGGCAGCCCGAGCGCCTTGACGACCCGCGGGTGCAGCTCACCGGCGTGGCCGACCACCCGGTCGGTGCCCGCCACCAGCAGCTCGGCGCAGCGGCCCGGGTGCCACGGCGCCAGCTGGCCCTGGCGGACGGCCAGCTCGATGCCGGCCGCACGGGCCACCGTGCGGGCCGCCTCCACGGCGTCCGCCCAGGAGGCCTGGGCGCCCTTGCCCCACCAGCCCGAGGGCAGCCGCTCGCCCGCGAGGGCGACGGCGATGCGGCGCGGCTGGTCCGGCAGCGCGGCGTCCAGCGCGGCCAGCTCCTCGTCGCTGGGCCGGTGGTCGACCGCCGGGCGCGGGGCCACGCTCAGCTCGTCCTTGGGCAGGAAGACGGTGCCGGTCTCGAAGATCGCCAGGTCGGTGTTGCCCCGGCCGACGTTGCGGCGCAGCGCGCCGAGCAGGCCCGGCAGCAGCGTGGTGCGCAGCGCCGGCTCCTCGTCGTTCAGCGGGTTGACCAGCTTCACCGTGCGGCGGCGCCGGTCGTCCGCCTCCAGGCCGAGCGCCTCGAAGGCGGTCTCGCCGAGGAACGGGTAGTTGTTGACCTCGACGTAGCCGGCCCCGGCCAGCGCGACGCCGATCCGGCGGTGCACCCGCTGGGCCTCGGTCAGGCCCTTGCCCGGGGGGACGTCGGGCATCCGGGCGGGGACGTTGTCGTAGCCCTCCAGCCGGATGACCTCCTCGGCGAGGTCGTACGGGTCGGTGAGGTCGGGGCGCCAGGTCGGCGGGGTGACCTCCAGGACGTCGGCGCCGGAGACCGAGCAGCCGACCTCCTGCAGGCGCCGGGTGACGGTCTCGCGGCCGTACCCGGTGCCGGCCACCCGGTCGGGCAGGTCGGCGGCGATGGTGATGGTGCGCACCGGGTGCGGGGCGGCGATGTCGGTGACCCCGGCCTCGGCGGTGCCGCCGGCGATCAGGACCAGCAGGTCGACGGCGCGCTGCGCGGCGGCGCGGGCGGCCTCCGGGTCGACGCCGCGCTCGAAGCGCTTGGACGCCTCGGAGGGCAGCTTGTGCCGCTTGGCGCTGCGGGCGATGGCGACCGCGTCGAAGTGCGCCGCCTCGATGATCACCTCGGTGGTGCCCGGGCCCGCGGCCGGGTCGAGGATCTCGGTGGAGGCGCCGCCCATCACACCGGCCAGGCCGATCGGGCCGCTGTTGTCGCAGATCAGCAGGTCCTCGGCGGAGAGCTTGCGCTCGACCCCGTCGAGGGTGGTGAGCAGCTCGCCCTGCTCCGCCCGGCGGACGACGATCGGGCCGGCCACGCGCTGCTTGTCGTAGGCGTGCAGCGGCTGGCCGACCTCCAGCATCACGTAGTTGGTGATGTCGACGGTCAGCGAGATCGGGCGGATGCCCGACTTCTGCAGCCGGCGCTGGAGCCAGATCGGGGACTTGGCGTTCGGGTCGAGGCCGACGACCGTACGGGCCACGAAGCGGTCGCAGCCGGCCTGGTCGTTGACCTTCACCAGGTAGCCGAAGGAGTTCGCCGGCGGCACGTCGAGCAGCGCCGGGTCGGCCAGCGGCAGCCCGTACGCGGCGGCGGCCTCACGGGCCACGCCGCGCATGGACAGGCAGTAGCCGCGGTCCGGGGTGACGGCGATGTCGAGCACCTCGTCGACGAGCTGGAGCAGCTCGATGGCGTCGGTGCCGGCCTCGTACTCCGGCGGGAGCACGATGATGCCGTTGTGGTCGTCGCCCATGCCCAGCTCGCGGGCGGAGCAGATCATGCCGGCCGAGGTCTGGCCGTAGGTCTTGCGGGCGGCGATCGGGAACGGGCCGGGCAGCACGGCGCCCGGGAGCACGACCACGACCTTGTCGCCGACGGCGAAGTTGGTCGCACCGCAGACGATCTCCTGCGGCTCGCCGGTGCCGTTGGCGTCGCCGACGTTCACGAAGCAGTGCCGGATCGGCTTCTTGAAGCCGGACAGCTCCTCGATGGAGAGCACCTCGCCGACCACCAGCGGGCCCTTGAGGTCCGCGCCGAGCTGCTCGACGGTCTCGACCTCGAGGCCGGCCCGGACCAGGCGCTCCGCGACGTCACGACCGGTCTCGCCGGCCGGCAGGTCGACGTACTCGCGCAGCCAGGAAAGCGGGACGCGCATCAGATCTCCATCCCGAACGGGAGGGTGAAGCGGACGTCACCCTCGACCATGTCGCGCATGTCGGCGACGTTGTGACGATTCATCAGGATCCGCTCCAGGCCCAGGCCGAAGGCGAAGCCGCTGTAGCGGTTGGGGTCGACACCGCAGGCGACCAGCACCCGCGGGTTGACCACGCCGCAGCCGCCGAGCTCGATCCAGCCCTCGGAGGAGCAGGTCCGGCACGGCCGGTCCGGGTTGCCGACGCTCTCGCCGCGGCACACGAAGCACTGGAGGTCGATCTCCGCGCTCGGCTCGGTGAACGGGAAGTACGAGGGGCGCCAGCGCAGCTCCAGGCCGCCGCCGATCAGCTTCTCGACCAGCACCTCGATGGTGCCCTTGAGGTCGGCGAAGGTGATGCCCTCGTCCACCGCGAGGCCCTCGACCTGGCGGAAGACCGGGGTGTGGGTGGCGTCCAGCTCGTCGGTCCGGTAGACCCGGCCCGGGCAGACCACGTAGACAGGGGGCTCGCGGTCGAGCATGGTGCGGGCCTGGACCGGGGAGGTCTGGGTGCGCAGCACCACGCCGGAGTCGGCGGAGCCGTCCGGGGCCTGGACGAAGAACGTGTCCTGCATCGAGCGGGCCGGGTGGTCCGGGCCCAGGTTGAGGGCGTCGAAGTTGAGCCACTCGGCCTCGACCTCGGGGCCCTCCGCGACCTGGTAGCCCATCGCGACGAAGGTGTCCTCGATGCGCTCGGCCATGGTGGTCAGCGGGTGCCGGGCGCCGCGCGGGGCGCGGTCGTACGGCAGCGTGACGTCCACCGCCTCCTCGACCAGCACGCGGGCGTCCCGCTCGGCCTCCAGCTCGGCCTGCCGCTTGGCGAGGGCCTGGTTGACGGCCCCGCGGGCCTGGCCGATCAGCTTTCCGGCGGCCGCCTTGGCATGCGGGGGCAGGGCGCCGATCTCGCGGTTCGCGAGCGAGAGCGCGGAGCGGTCGCCGGTGTGGGCGACCTTGGCCTGCTTCAGCTCGTCCAGGGAACCGGCGGCGGCGAACGCGGCGATCGCCTCGTCCCGCGCCTGCTCCACCACCTCGGGCTTGAGAGCCTCGACCTCGACCGGGTCGTACGACTTGTTGGGTGCCGACATCTCTATCTTTCCCGTGCTCCTGCTCGTCCGTGCTCAAGGTCTTGGGGTCAACGCCAAAGGTCGAGTGTAGTCGCAGCGTGTAGCGCCGCTCGGCGCCGCTTCCCCACAGCCCGCCCCCGCGGAGTCCCTAGAGCATGAAGTCCGGGATCCCGGCGGGCAGGATGAATCGGAACCGGGCGCCGGCACCCGGGGCCCGGTCGACGCGGATCGAGCCGCCGTGGGCTTCCACGATGCCCTTGACGATGTAGAGGCCCAGGCCGGTGCCGCCGCGCTTGGAGCCGCGCCAGAAGCGGGTGAAGACGCGGGGCACCGACTCCTCGGGGATCCCGCCGCCTTCGTCGCTCACGGTGACCGCTGTGCCCTCCACGATGCGGGGTGGGGTGCCGTCGCGCTCCCAGAGGGGCGCCTCGACGACCTCCTTGGCCGGTGCCACCTCGATGGTGACAGTTCCGTCACCGTGCCGCACCGCGTTTTCCAGCAGGTTGGCGAGCACCTGGTCGACCTTGTCCGGGTCGGCCCACAGGACGGTCAGCGGCTCGCTGATCCGGATGTCGAAGCGGTCCTCGGGGATGCCGGTGGCGACCTTGCGCTCGACGTGCCGGCGCACCGCCGCGGCCAGGTCGACCACCTGCTTGCGCAGCTCCAGCCGGCCGGAGTCGATCCGGGAGATGTCCAGCAGTTCGGCGATCAGCCGGGTGACCCGGTCGGCGTCGGCGTCGACGGTCTCCAGCATCAACCGCTTCTGCCCGTCGGTGAACCGCTCCCACTTGGCCAGCAGCGTCGCCGTGAAGCCCTTGACGCTGGTGAGCGGGGAGCGCAGCTCGTGCGCCACGGTGGCGATCAGCTCGGCGTGGCTGCGCTCGGTGCGGCGCCGGGCCTCGGTGCCGCGCAGGGCGATCACCAGGCGCTCCAGCGGCCCGCCCGGCGCGCTGCGCACGTACCGGGCGGAGACCAGCACCTCGCGCCCCCCGGGCAGCAGCAGGTTGCGCTCCGGCTGGCGGGTACGGATGGCCAGGCCGCCGTACGGGTCGGTCAGCTGCCACCAGCGGCGGCCGTCCAGGTCCTCCAGCGGGAGGACGTCCTCCAGCTCACTGCCGAGCGCGGCCTGCGGGAGCACGCCGGTGAGCCGGGCCGCGACCCGGTTGAAGCAGACCACCCGGCCCAGCGCGTCGGCGACCACCAGGCCGTCCGGCAGGTCGTCCGGGTCGAGCTCGGGTCCGCTGCCGACCATGGGTTGCCTCCCCGATTACCCACCGTGCCGTTCCCCCCACAGAGGCAGACCCTAGCGCCTCCCGAGCCCGTGCAGTAGGGCTTGCAAGGGGGTGATCCGGACGCGCCCCCGGGGTGCGTCAGGCGTTCGAACGGCAGCCGCCGGGCGAACGCTGGGCGCGGGCCGAGGCGTACAGGCAGACGGCCGCCGCCGTGGCCAGGTTGAGGCTCTCGGCGTGGCCGTGGATCGGGACGCGCACGACCTCGTCGGTGAGCGCGCGGGTCTCCTCCGGAAGCCCCCACGCCTCGTTGCCGAACACCCATGCGCCGGGCGCGCCCAGGGTGCCCTCGTCCAGCTCCCGGTCCAGGTCGCGCTCCCCGGCGCCGTCCGCGGCGAGCACCCGGACGCCGGCCTCGCGCAGCCTGCCGACGGCCTCCTCGACCGGCACGCCGACCGCCACCGGCAGGTGGAACAGGCTGCCCACGGAGGCCCGGACGGCCTTCGGGTTGTAGAGGTCCACCGAGGCGTCGGTGAGCACCACGGCGTCCGCGCCGGCCGCGTCGGCGGTGCGCAGCACGGTGCCGGCGTTCCCGGGGTCGCGCACGTGGGCGAGGATCGCGACCAGCTTGGGACGGGCCTGGAGCACCTCGTCGAACGGGGTGTCGATGAAGCGGCAGAGCGCCACGATGCCCTGCGGGGTCACCGTGTCGCAGATCCCGGCGATCACCTCGTCGGTGGCGGTCAGCACCGGCAGCCCCTCGGCCAGGGCGGCCTCGACGATGCCGGCGTGCCGCTCGGCGGCCTCCACGGTCGTGTAGACCTCGACCACGGCGTGCTCACCGGTGCCCGGCAGCCTGCCGAAGGCGATGGCCTCCCGGACGGCCTGCGGGCCCTCGGCCAGGAAGCGGCGCTCCTTGGTGCGCTGGTTGCGCTTGGCCAGCCGGCGGGCGGCCACGACGCGCGGCGAGCGCAGGGAGGTCAGCAGGGGGGTGTCGGTGCTCGGCATGGTCTCGTTCTCCGGAGGCGCTGAAGGAGGGGGCAAAGCAGGACCGGACCCGCAGGCGAGCCTGCGGGTCCGGTCAGAGCTCAACCGATCTCGGAAGATCAGGCGGCGTCGGCGGCGGCCTTCGGGGCGTTCACGTCGGCCGGCAGCGCCTTCTGGGCGACCTCGACCAGGGAGGCGAACGCACCCGGGTCGTTGACGGCCAGGTCGGCCAGCATCTTGCGGTCGATCTCGACGCTGGCGGCCTTCAGGCCCTGCACGAAGCGGTTGTAGGTGATGCCGTTGGCACGGGCCGCAGCGTTGATGCGCTGGATCCACAGCTGACGGAAGTCGCCCTTGCGCTTCTTGCGGTCGTTGAAGTTGTAGACCAGCGAGTGGGTGACCTGCTCCTTGGCCTTGCGGTACAGGCGCGAACGCTGGCCACGGTAGCCGCTGGCGCGCTCCAGGATGACCCGGCGCTTCTTGTGGGCGTTGACTGCCCGCTTGACGCGTGCCACTTGATTACTCCTTGGGTTGGACCACGGACTACTTCACGTGGTCCGTCATTCGAATGGGTCGGGAAGGATCAGCTGCCCCGCTCGCGGCTCGCGCCGGGCGGGAGGGCGATCACTTGCCGAGAAGCTTCTTGATCTTCTTGGCGTCAGCGGGGGCCAGCTCGACGGTCCCGGCCAGCTTGCGGGTCAGCGTCGAGGGCTTGTGCTCCAGGAGGTGGCGGCGGCCGGCGCGCTCGCGCAGCACCTTGCCAGAGCCACTGATCTTGAAGCGCTTGCTGGCGCCACTGTGCGTCTTCTGCTTCGGCATTTCGCCGTATCTCCTCGTCGGTCCCGTCCACGCCCGCGCGGCGGTTGCCACGCGGGCGTGAACTGGATGGATCTGCGGTGACCGGGCGGGCCGCCCCGTCACCCTGTGGGCCGGTCTCCCGGGCCCTCCTGGCCGGTGAAGGCTCAGGCGCCCTGGGAGGCGGCCGGCTGCTCGACCGGAGCGTCGGCCTCGACGGCCGGCGCCTCGGCCGGGGCGTCCTGCGCCTCGGTCACGGCGTCCTCGGTCACGGCGTCCTCGACCTCGGCGTCCTCGGTCACGACGTCCTCGACCTCGGCGTCCGCAGCGGCGTCGGAGCCGGGGGTGCGGCCCTGACGCTCGGCCTTGCGGGCGTCCGCGAGGGCGCGGGCCTCGGCCATGGCCTCGGTCTTCTTCTTGTGCGGGCCAAGGACCATGATCATGTTACGGCCGTCCTGCTTGGGCGAGGACTCGACGAAGCCCAGGTCCTGGACGTCGTCGGCGAGCCGCTGAAGCAGACGGAAGCCCAGCTCGGGGCGGGACTGCTCACGACCGCGGAACATGATCGTGATCTTGACCTTGTCGCCCTGCTTGAGGAACCGGACGACGTGACCCTTCTTGGTGTCATAGTCGTGCGGGTCGATCTTCGGCCGGAGCTTCATCTCCTTGATGACCGTGTGCGCCTGGTTCTTGCGCGCCTCACGGGCCTTCATGGCCGACTCGTACTTGAACTTGCCGTAGTCCATGAGCTTGCACACCGGCGGCCGGGCGGTCGCCGCGACCTCGACCAGGTCGAGGTCGTACTCCTGCGCGAGCTCCAGCGCCTTGGCAAGCGGCACGATGCCGACCTGCTCGCCGCTGGGACCGACGAGTCGCACCTCGGGGACGCGAATCCGGTCGTTGATGCGGGGCTCGGTGCTGATGGGGCCTCCTCGGTTGCACCTTCTGCGATGCGGCCGTCGGACGGCGGTCGCACGTAGTGGACTCGACCACTGGGCGGGGCTTCATTCGTGCTGCGCTGTCCGGTACGTACACCGCCACACGAAAAAAGCCCCGCTCGGTACAAGCGGGGCTCCACACAACCGGGGGCTGCGCCCGGTGAGGGGCGCTGCGGCGACTCGGCACCAGGGGCGCCCGTCGCGGACCGGGACCCGTCGACCCGGAAGCCGATCGGGTGGGAGACTTTCGCGGTTGCCCTCTCGGGCCTCCTCAGTGGAGCCTCCACTTGCTGGCCGAGCGCCCATGCGGGATCCCGGCCGGTCAGTCTCGAAGCTTACAGCGTCGGGGGGTCGAACGCTATTCCGCCCCGGCATACTGCCTCGTCCGCGTCCTCCGGGGCCCTTGTACGCTCCACGTGTACCCACACGGCACGAAGGAACGAGCCCCCCTTGAGCAGCGAGCCCACCCAGACCCCCGGCGCGGACGACGACGCGATCGGCTTCGACGACCTCACCCGCGACATCGCCGAGGTCCCGGCCGTCGAGGTGATCACCACCGTCGCGGTGCACCTGATGAGCGCCGCCGCCGTCAAGTGCGGTCTCGCCGAGGGCGGCGAGAAGGACAAGGACCTGGACGAGGCCCGCAAGCTGATCACCGCGCTCGCCGGGCTCGTCACCGCCGGCGCCCCGGAGATCAGCAACTTCCACGCCGCGCCGCTGCGGGACGGGCTGCGCTCGCTGCAGCTCGCCTTCCGCGAGGCGTCCATCGTCCCGGACGCCCCGGGCGCCGGGCCGGGCGAGAAGTTCACCGGGCCGGTCTACTCCTGAGACCGGACCCCGAAGGGAGAACCTACTGGGCCGGTAGGTTCTCCCTTCGGCGTTCTCAACGCCTGTAGAGCGGCTCCCCCGGCAGCTCCGCGCTCGCCGGCAGCACCGCGAGGTCCAGCCCCCGGTCCAGCCGCACCCGCAGCACCGGGTCGGCGGCCACCGCCTGCCCGACGCGCTGCGCGGCCGCCTGCAGCCCGGACTGGTCCAGCGCCGGGTCGAACACCACCGCGAGCACCCCGTCCGAGCCCTCCGAGGCCGCCAGCAGCCCGCTGACCACCTGCGGCTCGGCCGCCAGCAGCGCACGGACCGCCTCGCGCACCTCCGGGTCGCGGACCGGCGGCAGGAACGGGCGGTTCTCCGCGAGCGCCCGCAGCCGGGCGCCGCTCAGCTGGAACGCCACCGGCCCGGCCGGGTCGATCAGCAGGGTGTCGGCGCGCTCCGAGTAGGCGACCATCGCGGCCTGCGGGGCCGCCGTCGGCGCCGGGCGGGCGTCGGCCCGCCAGCGGGTGAGCGCCTCGAGCGACGTGAAGGCCGGCAGCGCGCGGCGCCCGTCCGGGGCCTCCAGCACCGGGACGGCCATGTCGCTGGTCTTCTCGTGCCGGTGCCCGTCCGGGCTCACCTCGACCTCGCCGAGGATCGCGACGATCGGGACCATCAGCCGGGTGGGGGGCAGCGCCGCCAGCACCTCCGGCTCGGCCGCGCGGTCCTGCGACCAGCGGACGAGGGCCTCGGCGAGCGCCGGGTCGGCGCTGCCGTCGTCGTCGGAGAAGCCGGGGTTCGGGATGCTCTTGCCGACGAACGCCGGGTTGGAGAAGTCTTTGCGGTCCACCCGCCCGACCCTATGCCACCGCGCGCGGACGGCCCCATTTCCCTGCACGCGGCCCCTACCCACCGGTAGCGCGCTGTGGCACCCTGCGCCCATGGTGATCCTCGACGCGCCCGCGACCGCACCCGCCCCGGTTTCCGACCGCCTCCGGTACGACCGCGCCACCGCCCACCTGGACGGCCCTGTGGCCGTCGTGGACCTCGCCGCGTTCGACGCGAACGCCGCCGACCTGGTCCGCCGGGCCGGCGGCAAGCCGATCCGGCTGGCCAGCAAGTCGATCCGCTGCCGGGCCCTGCTGGACCGGGCGCTGGCCGTGGACGGCTTCCTCGGGGTGATGAGCTTCACCCTGGACGAGTCGCTCTGGCTGGCCCGCACCGGCGTCCGCGACATCCTGCTCGCCTACCCCTCCGCCGACCGGGCCGGCTTCGCCGAGCTGACCGCCGACCCGGAGGCCGCCCGCGAGATCACCGTCGTGCTGGACGACCCGGCCCAGCTGGACCTGATCGACGAGGCCCGCGGCGGCGACGCCGAGGTGCGGGTCTGCCTGGAGCTGGACACCTCGCTGCAACTGCTCGGCGGCCGGGTCCGGGTCGGCGCCCGCCGCTCGCCGCTGCGCACCCCCGAGGACCTCGGCGCCTTCGCCGAACTCGTCCAGCGCCGCCGGGGCTTCCGGGTGGTCGGCCTGATGGCGTACGAGGGGCACGTCGCCGGAGTGGGAGACCGGGTGCCCGGGCGGCCGGTGCGCTCCGGGCTGATCCGGCTGATGCAGGCCAGGGCCAGGACGGAGCTGGCCGAGCGGCGCGCGGCGGCGGTCCGGCGGCTGCGGCGGGTGGCCGACCTGGAGTTCGTCAACGGCGGCGGCACCGGCAGCGTGGAGTCCACCGTGGCCGAGCGCGCCGTCACCGAGGTGGCGGCCGGCTCCGGGCTGTACCAGCCGCAGCTCTTCGACAACTACCGCGCCTTCCGGGGCCGCCCGGCCGCGCTGTTCGGCCAGCCGGTGGTGCGCCGCCCCGGCCTCGGCGTGGTGACCGTCCTCGGCGGCGGCTACCCGGCCTCCGGCGCGGCCGGCCCTGACCGCTCCCCCGTGCCGTACCTGCCGGCCGGGCTGCGCTACGACCCGATGGAGGGCGCCGGGGAGGTACAGACGCCGCTGCTCGGCTCGGCGGCGGACGACCTGCTGATCGGCGACCGGGTCTGGTTCCGGCACGCCAAGGCGGGTGAGCTGTGCGAACGCTTCGCCGAGCTGCACCTGGTCGAGGGCGACCGGATCGTACGGACCGTGCCGACGTACCGCGGCGAGGGGAAGACGTTCCTCTGACGCCTTGTCCGCCTTTGCCCTACCGTGGTGCCGACACTGCGGTACGACAAGGGAGCAGCATGGACCCCGAACTCACGGACATTGCCACGAGGGGCGCGGCCGCCCTGGCCGGGCTCATGGTCACCTCGGCCTGGGACCGGGTGAAGCCGCGCGTTGCCGCGATGTTCGGCCACAGGGCGGATTCGATCTCCGAAGAACTGGACGAGACCCAGGCCGAGTTGGCCGCAGCTCCGGACAACGGCCGCGAGTCCGCCCTCCAGAGCGCCGAGGGCGAGTGGCAGCCGAAGCTGCGCCGACTGCTGGTCAACGACCCGGCCATGGCCGCCGAACTCCGTTCCATCCTCGACGAGTTCGCTCCCAAGGCGACCGAGCAGGCGCCCATCGTGTACCACAACGAGCTCAAGGACATGACGGTCCACGGCACCGTCCTCCAGGTCGGCCACGGCAAGGTCGTCCAGGCCGACACGATCAACGGCGACCTGAACTTCTGAACCTTTCCGGAGCCTTAACGGGGCCCGATGGAACGGCTAACCCCAGCCGTCCGTCGGGCCTTTGCGCTGCTCGGGGGCCTACAGTCCGTCAACAGGCGCAGCACGCGCGGCTATTGCCTTCTGGTCCAGACCAATCCTACGCTTCGGCCCGGGGGCCGCGCGCCGGGCCGGCGGCTCCCGAACGGGCAGGCGTGCCCGTTCCCCCACGCACGCCCGGAACGACGGTCAAGGAGTCCCCACCCCATGTCCATCAAGCGAAGTGCCCTGTCCGTCGGCGTGATCGGCGCCGCGGTCGTCGCGGTGGCCGGTGCCACCGCCGGCACCGCCAGCGCCCACGGCACGATGACCAACCCCGTGAGCCGCGTCGCCGCCTGCTACGCCGAGGGCCCCGAGCACCCGGTGTCCCAGGTCTGCAAGGACCTCGTCGCCGCCAGTGGCACCCAGCCGCTGTACGACTGGAACGAGGTCAACATCGCCAACGCCAACGGCAACTCCCAGGCGCTGATCCCGGACGGCAAGCTCTGCTCGGCCAACCGGGACAAGTACGCGGCGCTGGACTGGCCGCGCACCGACTGGCCGGCCACCGCGGTGAAGGCCGGCGCCTTCACCTTCCAGTTCCGCACCACCGCGCCGCACGTCGGCACCCAGACCGTCTACATCACCAAGCCGAGCTACGACCCCACCAAGCCGCTGAAGTGGTCGGACCTCGACCCGGCCCCGGTCGCCCAGGTGCAGGTCGACCGCAACGCCGTCAACGGCTTCTACACCTACTCCGGCACCCTGCCGCAGCGCACCGGCCGTCAGGTCCTCTACACGGTGTGGCAGCGCAGCGACAGCCCGGAGGCCTTCTACTCCTGCTCCGACGTCGACTTCGGCGCCTCCACCACCGCCGTGTCGGCGCTCGCCGCCCAGGCTCCGGCCGCGCCCAGCGACGCCCAGATCGCGGCCGACGCCTCCAAGTCCACGGTCGCCCACCACGGCCACGGCGGGGACCCGGACTCCCCGGCCGGCCGGGTGATCCCGACCGCCTCCGCGGCCGTGGGCGGCACCTCGGCCACCGGTCCGCTGCTGCTCGCCGGCGCCGCCGCGATCAGTGTCGGCTGGGCCGGCATGGTGCTCCGGCGCCGTCGCGTCGAGGCTGTTCGACGCGACTCCTGAGGCCGGGCACGGGACCGGGCCGGCCACTCCCCCGTCCGGCCCGGTCCCGTGACACCACCCCGCGCGACGACGAACGGCGGCCCACCCGGTCTTCCCTCCGGGTGGGCCGCCGCCGTGTGAGGAGCGAGGGGCTCAGGTGGTGGTGCCGCCGGTGCCGCCGCCCGCGCCGGCCCCGCCGGAGCCCGTACCGGGCAGGCCGGGGATGGCCGGGAGCTTGCCCTTGTAGGTGGTGATGCCCTGGACGATGGTGTCCATCACCGCGACGTCCGGCGACTTGTCGGCGATGTCGAAGCCGAAGTGCACCGAGACCAGCGACTTCCCGTCGGCGGACGGGAAGACCACGGTCTGCACGTAGCCGCTGTTGCCCTTGGCCACGTCCACCTTCCAGCGGACCAGGTAGCCGTCCTGGCCGTTGACCTTCACGGCCTCGGACTTGAGCTCCTGGTGACCGGTGACGTCGCCGTACGAGTCCTTGGCCGCCGACGCGATGTCGGCCTTGGCCGCCGCCTGGGCGTCGGTGCCGCCGCCGGTGATCCGGCCGGTGTTGGCGCCGCCGAGGGAGCACTCGCTCTTGCCGTCCACGCAGGTGTACGAGCCGACGGTGAGCATGGCGTAGCCCTTGTCGGTGGTGCCGGCCTGCCAGCCGTCCGGGACCGGCAGGACGATCCGGTTGACCACGTCGATCGCCTGGTCGGCGCTCGGGCGGGTCCGGCCGCCGCCGTTGCCACCCCCGCCGCCGTTGCCGCCCTTGCCGTTCCCACTCCCGCTCCCGCCGTCGCCGGGGTCGCCGAAGCCCGGGATGCCGCCCCACGGGCCGGAGCCGTCCTGCGGGGCCGGGCGGGCGCTGCGCGGGGCGCGGTCCCGGTGGCCGTCCATCGCGAGGTAGGTGATCCCCGAGCCCGCGCCGAGGCCGAGCAGGGCGGCGAGGGTGGTCGCGACGACCAGCTTGGAGGGCTTGCGCCGGGGCTTGCGCGGGGGCCCGGCGGGCGAGCCGTAGGCGGTGCCGAAGGGCGGCGGCTCCGGGTAGCGGACGGTCGGGCCGCTGTCCAGCACCTCACCCTCCAGCACCCTGGGCTGCTCGGCCGTCCCCGGCTGCGGGGCCGCGGCGGCCGTCGGCTCCGCCTCCGGGGAGTCCGGAGTGCCCGCCGGGGCGCCCGGCGCCGGGGCGTCCGAGGGCGCGGGCCGGGTGTCGGCCGTCCAGCCCCTGCCGTCCCACCACCGCTGCGGCCTCGGGTCGCCGGAGGTGTCCTTCGGGTCCGGGTACCACCCGGCGGGAATCTGCTCGCTCACGGTAGAGAATCTAAAGCCAGCCGGATAAACGCGAAATCAGCGCAGCCGGGAATTCCCGCCGTTTTCGATGAGATTCCGGTGAGAACCCCGGTGTGCCGACGGGGAGGGGCCTACAGCGGGGTCACGTACGCCCCCGAGATACCGCCGTCCACCAGGAACTCGCTCGCCGTGATGAACGAGGAGTCGTCGCTGGCCAGGAACGCCACCGCGGCGGCGATCTCCTCGGCCCGGGCGAACCGGCCGAGCGGGATGTGCACCAGCCGGCGGGCGGCCCGCTCCGGGTCCGCGGCGAACAGCTCGCGCAGCAGCGGGGTGTCCACCGGCCCGGGCGAGAGCGCGTTGACCCGGATGCCCTCCCGGGCGAACTGCACGCCCAGCTCGCGGGACATCGCCAGCACCCCGCCCTTGGAGGCGGTGTAGGAGATCTGCGAGGTGGCCGCGCCCATCCGGGCCACGAAGCTGGCGGTGTTGACGATCGAGCCCCGCCCGTGCCGGCGCATGTACGGCAGCGCGGCCTTGCAGCACAGGTAGACGGAGGTCAGGTTGACCTCCTGGACCTTCCGCCAGGCGTCCAGTCCGGTGGTCAGGATCGAGTCGTCCTCGGGCGGCGAGATGCCCGCGTTGTTGAAGGCGACGTCCACGCTGCCGTAGGTCTCGTACGCCTCGTCGAACAGCGCCTCGACCATGTACGGGTCGGTGACGTCGGTGTGCACGAACAGCCCGCCGACCTCCTTGGCGGCGGCCCGCCCGGTGTCCTCGTCGAGGTCGGCGCAGACCACCTTCGCCCCCTCCGAGGCGAGCCGGCGGGCTGCGGCCAGGCCGATCCCGCTGCCCGCGCCGGTGACCACGGCGGTGCGGCCGACCAGCCGGCGGCAGACGGCGTCGTCCCGCGCGGCGTGCTTCTCGCTCATCGGGCTGTCACTCCTCGCTGTGGATGAAGACGTTCTTGGTCTCGGTGAAGTGGCGCAGCGCGTCCGGCCCCAGCTCGCGGCCCACCCCGGACTCGCCGTAGCCGCCGAAGGGCGTCCAGTAGCGCACCGAGGAGTGCGAGTTGACCGACAGGTTGCCCGCCCGCACGCCCCGGGCCAGGCGCAGCGCCCGGCCGACGTCCCGGGTCCAGATCGAGCCGGACAGCCCGTAGCGGGTGGCGTTGGCCAGCCGCAGCGCGTCGGCCTCGTCGGTGAACGGCAGGACGGCGGCGACCGGGCCGAAGATCTCCTCGGTGACGGCCGGGACCTCCGGGTCCTCGGGGGCGATCACCGTCGGCGGGTACCAGTAGCCGGGCCCGTCCGGGACCTTTCCCCGGGCCAGCACCGGCAGGTCGGGGGTGACGTAGGAGGACACCCGGCGGACCTGGGCGGCCGAGATCAGCGGGCCGAGCTGGGCCTGCGGGTCGGCCGGGTCGCCGGTGCGCAGGGACTCGACGGCGGGCAGCAGCAGGGCGAGGAAGTCCTCGTACACCTCACGCTGGACCAGGATCCGGCTGCGGGCGCAGCAGTCCTGGCCGCTGTTGTCGGCGAAGGACATCGGGTCGGCGGCGCGGGCCAGATCGGCGTCGGCGAAGACGATGTTGGGGCTCTTGCCCCCGAGTTCCAGGGTGACCCGCTTGGCGTGGGCGGCGCAGCGGGCGGCGACCTCCTTGCCGACGACGGTCGAGCCGGTGAAGACGATCTTGCGGACGGCCGGGTGGTCCACCAGGGCCCGGCCGGTGGTGGCGCCCGCGCCGGGGACGGTCTGGAACAGGCCCTCGGGCAGGCCTGCCGCGAGGGCGAGTTCGGCCAGCCGCAGGGCGGTCAGCGGGGTGGCCTCGGCGGGCTTGAGCAGGACGGCGTTGCCGGCCGCCAGGGCGGGGGCGAAGCCCCAGGCGGCGATCGGCATCGGGAAGTTCCACGGCGCGATCACCCCGACCACGCCCACCGGCTCGTGGAAGGTCACGTCCAGGCCGCCGGGGACGGGGATCTGCCGGCCGGTCAGCCGTTCCACTCCCCCGGCCGCGTACTCCAGGAGGTCCCGGACGTTGCCGGCCTCCCAGTGGGCGTTGGCCAGGAGGTGGCCCGCCTCCGCCACCTCCAGGGCGGCCAGTTCGGGGACGTGCACCTCGACCTGGTCGGCGAACCGGCGCAGCAGCCGGGCACGTTCGCCGGGGGCCAGCGCGGCCCAGCCGGCCTGGGCCTTCAGCGCGCGCCGGACGGCCGCGTCCAGCTGCCCGGGGGTGGTGTCGGGGACGGTGGCGAGCACCTCGCCGGTGGCGGGGTTGCGGACGGTGCTGCTGCTCTCGGCGTCCGCGGACGCGGACGCGGACGCGGTCGTCTTCGCGGTCGTCTTCGCGGTCGGCTCGGTCACGGGTCACATCCGTTCGAAGGATCGGTAGCGCTCCCAGTCGGTGACCGCCCCGTCGTAGGCGGCCTGCTCGACCCGGGCCATGTTCAGGTAGTGATCGACCACGTCGTCGCCGAAGGCCTCCCGGGCCAGGGCGCTCTGCGCCCACAGGTCCGCCGCCTCGCGCAGCGATCCGGGCACCCGGGCGTACTCCTCGACCGCGTAGGCGTTGCCGAGGCAGGGAGCGGGCAGTTCCAGCTTGCGCTGCACCCCGTGCAGGCCGGCCGCGATCATCCCGGCCACCGCGAGGTACGGGTTGACGTCGCCGCCCGGCACCCGGTTCTCCATCCGCAGGCCGGGGCCGTGGCCGACCACCCGGTAGGCGCAGGTGCGGTTGTCCCGGCCCCAGGCGACGGCGGTCGGGGCGAAGGAGCCCGGGCGGTAGCGCTTGTAGGAGTTGATGTTCGGCGCGTACAGCAGGCTGAACTCGCGCAGCGCGACCAGCTGGCCGGCCAGGAAGTGCCGCATGGTGTCGGTCATCCGGCCGTCCCGGTCGGCGAAGGCGGGGGCGCCGACGGCGTCGCGCAGCGAGAGGTGGATGTGGCAGCTGTTGCCCTCGCGCTCGTCGTACTTGGCCATGAAGGTGAGCGCGCAGCCGAGTTGGGCGGCGATCTCCTTCGCGCCGGTCTTGTAGACGCTGTGCTGGTCGCAGGTGGTGAGGGCGTCGGCGTAGCGGAAGGCGATCTCGTGCTGGCCGAGGTTGCACTCGCCCTTGGCGGACTCCACCACCAGGCCGGCGCCGGCCATCTCGGTGCGGATCCGGGACAGCAGTGGCTCGACCCGGGCGGTGCCGAGCATCGAGTAGTCCACGTTGTAGAGGTTCGCCGGGGTCAGGCCGCGGTAGCCGTCCTGCCAGGCCTGCTCGTAGGTGTCGCGGAAGACCAGGAACTCCAGCTCGGTGCCGATGTCGGCGGCCAGGCCGTGCTCGGCGAGCCGGGCGATCTGGCGGCGCAGCAGCTGGCGCGGGGCGGCGTCCACCGGGTGGCCGCCGTGCCGGGCGAGGTCGGCGGTGACCTGGGCGGTGCCGGGCTGCCAGGGGGTCAGCCGCAGGGTGCCGAGGTCGGGGCGCATCGCGAAGTCGCCGTAGCCGGTGGCCCAGGAGGAGAAGGCGTAGCCGTCCACGGTGTTCAGGTCGACGTCGACGGCCAGCAGGTAGTCGCAGGCCTCGGCACCGTGCTCGGCGACCTCGTCGAGGAAGAACCGGGCGGCGAAGCGCTTGCCCTGGAGGCGGCCCTGCATGTCGGTGAAGGCGAGCGCGACGGTGTGCACCTCGCCGGCGTCCACCAGGGTGCGCAGGCCGTCCAGGGTCAGCGGCGGCCGGGACGGCGCGCCGGCGGCGGCCCGTTCGGACAGTTCGGGCGTGTCGGACATGGCCGAGCCCTCCTCCTCGATCACTCTTCGAGATCAAGCGGTCACAGCGAACCGTACGGCCTGCGGCTCGCGGGGCGGAAGAGGGCGGGCGGGTGTCGGAAGGGCCCCGAGGGGACGGGCCGGCGTCGGACCGGCGGACGCCGCCCGGCCGTGGCGCGCCGACGCGCGTGGCTGACGGTGGATCAGCCGCTTCGGGGGGAGAATGCGCGCCATGGATCGCAGGCCTTTGATCGGCGTCAGCACCTACCTGGTGGACGCGAGTTGGAGCGATTGGCGGGGCCGCCGGGTGGCCCTGTTGCCCGAGCGGTACACCGCGCAGGTCCGGGACTCCGGCGGGATCGCGGTCCTGCTGCCGCCGGACGCCCCGGAGCGCGCGCCGGAGGTGCTGACCCGGCTGGACGGTCTGGTGATCGCCGGCGGGCCGGACATCGACCCGGCCTACTACGGGGAGCCGGCCCACCCGGCGACGGAGGTGGACTCGCCGGAACGGGACGCCTGGGAGGTCGCGCTGCTGCGGTCGGCGCTGGCGGCGGGGATGCCGCTGCTGGCGGTCTGCCGGGGGATGCAGATCCTGAACGTGGTGTGCGGCGGGACGCTGGTGCAGCACCTGCCGGACGTGGTGCCGGTGGACGTGCACGGCGGCTCACCCGGCCACTACGGCTCGCACCCGGTGCGCCCGGTGCCGGGGACGCTGCTGGGCGGGCTGCTGCCGGAGAGCGAGCTGGAGGTGCCGACCTTCCACCACCAGGCCGTCGACCGGGTGGGGTCGGGTCTGCGGGTGAGTGCCCACGCGCCGGACGGGACGGTGGAGGCGGTGGAGGGGCCGGGGTTCACGCTCGGGGTGCAGTGGCACCCGGAGCAGGGGGACGACCTGCGGCTGATGCGGGCCCTGGTCCGGGCGGCCACCGCGGCGGTCCTCGACACGCTGGTGCTGGGGTAGCACAACTGGGCGCGGGGGCAGGGGATTTCGGCTGTTCGGCGGGGTGCGGAACGCACCGGGTGCGCCCCTCTGAACGGCAACGACAACGGTCACCAGTACAGCCTTTGGATCTTTGTCGATTCTGCGGTTCACTTCGGTTGCGGGACGGTCGCAACGCGCCCCCTTCCCCACCCGTGCGCCCAGAGAGGACTTCCATGGCCGGGCACGAGCATTCGCACGATGATCATGCGCATGACTACAAGCACTCGCATGCGCACGGCTCAGGCGGGCACGCGCACGGCTCCGGTGGGCACGGAGGCCACTCGCACGGTGTCTCCGCCGACGCGGACCGCCGCTGGCTGCTCGGCGCCCTCGCCCTGATCGTCGTCTTCATGGCCGGCGAGGTCGCGGTCGGCTTCGCCGCCCAGTCCCTGGCGCTGATCTCGGACGCCGCGCACATGCTCACCGACGCCGCCTCGATCGCGCTCGCGCTGGTCGCCATGCGGCTCGCCGCCCGCCCGGCCCGGGGCGGCTACACCTACGGCCTCAAGCGCGCCGAGATCCTCTCCGCCCAGGCCAACGGCGTCACCCTGCTGGTGCTGTCGGCCTGGCTGGGCTACGAGGCGATCACCCGGCTGTTCGAACCGCCGGAGGTCACCGGCTCACTGGTGCTGGTCACCGCGCTGGTCGGGATCGTGGTCAACCTCGCGGCGACCTGGTGCATGTCCAAGGCCAACCGCAGTTCGCTGAACGTCGAGGGCGCCTTCCAGCACGTGCTGACCGACCTGTACGCGTTCATCGCCACCGCCGTCGCCGGCGCCGTCGTCCTGACCACCGGCTTCGCCCGGGCCGACGCCATCGCCTCGCTGATCGTCGTCGCGCTGATGCTCAAGGCCGGCATCGCGCTGGTCCGGGACTCCGGACGGATCTTCCTGGAGGCCGCCCCGGCCGGGATCGACCCGGACACGGTGGCCGACCGGATGGTCACCGAGCCGCTGGTGGAGGAGATCCACGACCTGCACATCTGGGAGATCACCTCCGGCCAGCCCGCCCTGTCCGCGCACATCCTGGTCACCCCCGGCGGCGACTGCCACGCGGTGCGGCGGTCCCTGCAGCGCCGGCTCGCGGACGAGTACGGCATCACCCACTCCACCCTCCAGGTCGACCACGTCGGCGAGGACGAGGCCGGGGCGCTGCTGCAGATCGCCACCCCGTCCGACGCCGCCGCCGAACACTGCGCCGACGCCCACGGCCCGGTCCACCGGGCCGGCCCGCACGAGCACTGAGAACCGTCCGTCCGTCATCCCCGTACGGCATGATTCGACACGTGACCGCACCGCGACTGATGCTGCTCGACTCCGCCAGCCTCTACTTCCGGGCCTACTACGGCGTACCGGACACCCTGCGCTCGCCGCAGGGTGAGCCGGTCAACGCCGTCCGCGGCCTGCTGGACTTCATCGCCCGGCTGGTCCACGACCACCGGCCCGACCAGTTGGTGGCCTGCATGGACGCCGACTGGCGCCCGCAGTGGCGGGTCGACCTCGTCCCCTCCTACAAGACCCACCGGGTCGCCGAGGCGGCCGAGGACGGCGAGGAGGAGGTGCCCGACACCCTGGCCCCGCAGGTGCCCGTGATCGAGCAGGTGCTGGACGCCCTCGGCATCGCCCGCGTCGGCTCCCCCGACTACGAGGCCGACGACGTCATCGGCACCCTCACCGCCCGCGCCACCGGGCCGGTGCAGATCGTCACCGGCGACCGCGACCTCTTCCAACTGGTCGACGACGCCCGCGGGATCACCGTGCTCTACCCGGTCAAGGGCATGGGCAACCTCCAGGTCACCGACGACGCGCTGCTGCTGGAGAAGTACGGCGTGCGCGGCGCCCAGTACACCGACATGGCCGCCCTGCGCGGGGACCCGTCCGACGGCCTGCCCGGCGTCAAGGGCATCGGCGAGAAGACCGCCGCCCAGCTGATCAACGAGTACGGCGACCTCGCGGCCATCCGCGCCGCCGCCCTCGACGTCGCCTCCAAGCTCACCCCCGCCCGCCGCCGCAACATCGTCGAGGGCGCCGCCTACCTCGACGTCGCCCCCAAGGTCGTCCGCGTCGCCGACGACGCCCCACTGCCGGACTTCGACCCGGTCCTCCCCCGCGAACCCCTCTACCCCATGACCCTCGAGGAACTCTCCACCCGCTGGGGCCTCGGCACCTCCCTCGACCGCCTCCTCGAATCCCTCGCCACCCGCTGAGCAGCCACGGCCGGCCCCGCCCGGGCCGGCCGCGGAGCGCCTCCTGGTTCGACCTCCTGTCAGGCGGCCGTGCCGTACTCACGCGTCAGCCGCAGGACTTCGGCGTCCTTGAAGGCCCGTACCTCCTCCACGATCCCGCTCCTCGGCAACTCGGCCACGGGAACGCAGAGGTCCATCCGCTGGATGCAGACACCCACCATGTACTCCCCCTGGTCGGTGAGGTACACGCGGATGCCGTAGTAGCCCTCCTCGCAGTCCGTGTCGTTGTTGAACCGGCACGACGCGCAGGTACCGGGGAGCCGTACGGGCAGCAGCCGCTTGACGTACACCGCCCGACCGCCGAGCGCCCGGTACAGGGTGCGCTCGTCGGAGGTCCCGGCGGTGAACGTCCGGAGCACCGGTTCCGCGCCGACCCGGGCCAGCACTTCGGAGATCGCCGCCACCGACTCCGGTCCGTGCTGGATGCTCGTGAGCATCCGCACGTCCGCGAACTGGCCGTACGACTCGACCAGGTTGACGACCCGGTCCACGTGCGCCGTCCCGGGAACGACGATGTTCACCGAGACCTTGACGCCGTTGGAGACGGCGGCCCGGACGGTCTGCTCCGCGGCACGGATCTTCGTCCCGGCCAGACCCGCCGACCTGAACCGCTCGGACTGCACGGCCCCGAGCTCCTCGGCGGTCGTGCCGAAAACCGAGACGTTGACCCGGTTGAGTCCGGCCGCCGAACACTGCGGCATCACCTGCCGACCGCGCTCCCCGTTGCTGGTCATCCCGACGCCCAGCCCCATGCCGGTGAGCGCCGCGACCAGCGCGGGCACCTCCGCGTGGAGGGTGGGTTCCCCTCCGGTGAGGTGGACCTCGTCGGCGTCGAACGCCCTCGCCACGGTTCGCACCGCCCGCCGGAAGGCCATGTCCGGGGCCATCCTGGCGGCCAGGAAGTCGACCCCGTTCGTCTCGCTGTAGATCGACACCCGCCCGGTCCTGCCAGGGCCCGCGGCGAAGGGCAGGAGCGTGCGGCCCCGGTTGTCGGCGGTGACCGGCGTCCCCTCGTTGTGGCAGAACGTGCAGGCCAGTCCGCAGTCGTCGATCACCTTGATGCGGATGGTCCTGTCCCGGACGACCCGGACCGCCGGACGTTGGGTAGCTGACAAGGTTCGTCTCCTGTCACTCGAACGTGAGCCGGGGAATCGTCTCGATGTCGATCCCGTACCGGCGGTAGACCTTGGTCGTGTTCTCGCTCGTCAGCTCCTCCGGCGAAAGCCCGAGCGTCAGAGCGGTGGCGTGGACGTGCTCGACGCTGACGCCCTCGATCTCCAAGTACGGGGGGATCAGCGGCCAGTGGTCGATCTCGACGGCCGCACCACCCAGCCTCCAGGAGGACCGACGGTTCTCCTGGTACGCCTTCGGCTTGTAGCCGAGCTTGCCGAGGAGCGTGTTCGTGGCATCGAAGTCGCCGACGGTCGTCTCCGTCTCCGTCACACCGTCGATCGCGTCGGAGTGGATCTCCTTGACGCACAGCGTGACGTCGGTACCGGTGTCACGCAGCCGGACCCATGCGCCGGTCCGCCCGGGGATGTCGTAGACGTAGCGGCGCTGGAAGCGGTCCCCCAGGTGCTCAGCCCCGGCCCCGGTCAGGAGCGCGCGCATCGCCTCCGGCTCGATGCCGAGGACCTTTGCCTCGAACTCAGTTACGGTCATGGAGATTTGCCTTCCTCGATGCGGTACGGACATGCGAGCGCACGACCTCGACGATGCCGCGCGCCACCTCCTCGGGCGTACGGGCGGTGCCGGACACCGGCAACAGGCCGAACGCCCGGTAGACGCGGGCGCTCTCTGCCACGTTCGGCTCCTCACGCTGGTGCCAGTAGGTCAGCGTCCCTTGCTCGGCCCTCCGGCGAAGTCGTTCCTGGCGCACGTGTTCGTCCGCTTCCAGGAGGATCGGCACGTCCGGGACGAGGGCCTCGGACGGATACGCCGGCGCGCAGCCGTACCCCATCGCCGTATGCGTGGCGATCGTGCGCGGGAAGTAGGACTCGACCACGACCGTTCGGCCGGTCTCGATGAGCGCGCGGGCGGTCTCGGACTTGATGTGGTTGGCCATCATCCACCAGTGGAAGCGCGCCGGCAGGATCCCCGTGGCGTCGACCTCCGCACGCGTGCGGGGGAACGTCGGCAATGTCCCGTCCGTGAGGTGAACGCCGTCGAGGAGGACGGCGACCAGCGGGACGACGGTGGTCTTCCCGCTCGCGCTGAGACCGTCAACGGTGATGAAGAGTCCTCGGGTCACATTCATGTGGACTCCATTCGCGGGCCCCAGTTCCAGGGGGCCTGGTGGGCTCCGCGCAGGCAGGCGACGCGGTGGGCGGCCTGTCGGCGGGTGTCGGTGTCGAGGTGGGCGCGGCGCGCCGTGTCCATCACGGTGGTGAGAACGACGAGGTCGCGAACGACCTGGTAGCCGGACCAGGCGCCGATGTAGGGGTGCGGTGGGAGCCGGTCCTCGCGTTCGTACGAGAGGTAGGTGTCGGCGTAGGTCCGGTGGTCATCACGGGGGCCGGTGAGCAGTTCGGAGCGCCAGCGGGCAGCGACGAGGTCCCATTCGCGGTGGCCGCGCTGGAGCGGGCGGCGCAGCAGGAGGCCGACGTGGACGCCGTCGTCATGGACCGGGGCCATGCCGAGGACGCCCAGGATGACGGTGTCCGGTGTCGGCCAGTCGAGGTAGTCCCACTCCTCGCGCAGCTGGGTCGCGCGCTCGCGCAGGAACCGGCGGGCGGCCACGTCCAGCGGGGCGTCGTCCAGGCCGTCCAGCACGCCGGAGAACGGGTCGTGCTCCCCCAGCCACGGCCTCGACGCGGCGTCGATGCGGTGAATGAGGGCGGTCACCCAGGCTGACAGCGACGTATCCGGGCTCCGCCGCCCCGGGCGGTGCCAAAAGGTGACGGCCTGGCCGTCGGCAGCCACCCGGACCTCGGCGTACTGGGGGGAAGTGACGGCGACCCGGTTCCTCTTCAGCAACTGCGCGCTCTTGACGAGCGCCCACGCCTCATCCACGTGCTGGTGCACGATGGCGAGCGCGTGCGAGCGCAATCCGAGCGACCACAGGTGGTTCGGGCTGTCGCTGACCAGCTCGGCCTTCGCAACGTCGTCGCCGGTGAACACGCAGGCTTGCGTCAGTGCCTCATAGGAGGCCGCGATGTCCAACCTGCGGGCCGGGGCGACGGTCTTGAGCAGCGCTCTGGTGCGCGGTCCGACACTCACGGCGCAGTCCTCGGGTACGGAGCGGGTGGATGGGAGAGAGGCGAGATCGGTCCGGTTCGACCCACGCCAGGTCGTGTGCCGAGACGGGCGAGCGAGCGACGATCTGCTCGACCGCACCGGACGAGGCAGCTCGATCTCGGCCCAGATCTCCTTGCCGCCCTCGGTGAGGCTCTCGACGCCGAAGCGGGACACGACCCCCATCACCAGCGTCAGACCACGGCCGCAGGTCGCCTCATCACTCGCCGACCGGTATTCGGGCGTACCCCCGCCCGGATCAGCCACGGACACCCGCAGCACACCCGGGGCGCACATCAGAGAAGCGGTCAGCTTCACGTCCGGCCGGTCGCCACCGCAGCCGTGCAGGACGGCGTTGGTGCCGAGTTCGGACAGGACGAGCTCGACGTCGTCCAGCACGTCACCGTGCTGCCGGGCGTCCAGGCCGAGATCGAGTACCGGCATGACCGTCCTGGCCCAGCAACGAAGCTCGCCGATCCGTTCCCGTTCGGCGGGGAACCTCGTCGTGATGATGCGTGATCCGGGATCCATGGGGCGCCTCACTCGCTCGGGGTCGGGACAGTTCGAAGACAGGCCTCACCGCCGCCCGGACATGACGGAACGTTCGCAGTACGAGCCCTGCAACTGCCTTGCACGAACAGCAAACCGTCCGAGTTGGCTGAGAGTAAGGTATTGGCGACCGTCCGTTGTTAAACCGGTTAAACGGCATCTCCAGGAGACCCCCATGGGGCGTACTCACCAACCCAATGAGCGGCTGGGCCGGCTCATTCGGGAAACCGGCCGGCCCAACGAAGCCCTCTTCCGGGCCTTGTGCGGCGTCGCGGCCCGCCACAACGATCCGGCACGCCCGAGCCGGGCATCCGTCACGCAGTGGGTCCGCCAAGGCGTGATGCCCTCCGGGAACATCCCTCAGTACCTCGCGGAGGTGCTCACCAGCTGGCTGAACCGTGACATCACCCTTGCGGCGATGGGGTTCGGGGACGAGCAAACGGATCTACGAGACTGGGACTTGGATACGCTGAAGGCTCTGGCGGCTCTTGGACGGATCGACGTTGACGTGGAACGCAGACAGCTCCTCCGCACGCTCACGTACTCGCTCGGGGCACTGAACATTCCCCCCGGCAGCTGGTGGGAACACATGGCCCGCACGGACAGCCGTGGCATCACCCACCGCCGTGCCGGTCAGGCCGACGTGGACGCCGTTCGGGAGATGACGGGGCTCTTCTCCCAGCTCGACCAGCGGCGCGGCGGCGGACACGGACGCACGGCGGTCGCGCAGTATCTCCTCACGGACGTCGGAGAGTTCCTCCAAGGCACCTTTTCGTCCGACCGAATCCGGCGTGACATGTTCTCCGCGGCATCCGAGCTCGCCTACCTGGCTGGATGGACGGCGTTCGACAACGGCGAGCACCCCACCGCTCAGCACTACTACACCGTCGCCGTGAAGCTGGCGGCCGAGGCCGACGACCCCGCGATGGCCGGCCACGTCCTGCGCGCCATGGCCCACCAAGCGGTCGACCTTCACAAGCCGCGCCACGCCGTCCGAGTTGCTGAGGCGTCCTTGGCCGGCGACCGATACCGGCTCGCCAGCTCGCGCGAGCGTTCCCTGCTCGGCGTCGTCCACGCGCGTGCCCTGGCCGCCGCGGGCCGCACCGCCGAAGCGAACGCCGCGCTGCTCCAGGCCGAACGCGACCTGTCAGCGGCTTCGGCCGGCGACGACGAACCGGCGCGGGTGTTCTTCTTCGGCGAGGCGTCCTTGGCACACGAGACGGCATCGGCGCTTCGTGACATCGGCGATCTGGAAGGTGCAGCAAGGGAGTTCGAACGCAGCGTCGTGACCCGCCGGGTCTCGTCCTTCACCCGGACCCACGCGGTCACCCTCGGCCACCTCGGCCTCGTGAAGGCCAAGCAGCATTCCATCGAGGAGGCCTGCACGATCTGGTCCCAGTCGCTCGACGCCATGCAGACCGTCCGCTCCGCCCGTACTCGAGACGTCGCATTGCAGATTCGCAGTGCTCTGTCCCCTTACCGCGGGCGGAAAGTGTCGACCATCGACACCGTCGACAGGCGCGCCGCCGAGTACTTGGCCGCCACCACCTGACCCGCTGTCCTGGCGCGGTCCGTTCAGAGGAGGGGAAGCACGTGGGTGATGTCTTCAGCGTGGAAGCGCTCGGACACGTTGTGGGAGGCCGCACGGAACCGACCGACGACTACTGGGGAGGAACCCGCGCCATCATCCGCCTCGACGGAGACAGGTTCCCGCTCGACGCAACGAAGGGGCTGGAGGAGTTCTCCCACCTCGACGTGATCTTCCGGTTCCACAGGACCGACCCGACCGACCTGAACTTCGGTGCGCGCCGCCCCCGGGACAACCCGGACTGGCCCGAAGTCGGTGTGTTCGGCCACCGGAACATGCGGCGGATCAACTGGCTCGGGTCTTCGCGCTGCCGTCTCGTGAAGGTCGATGGCCTGGACCTGCACGTCGAGGACCTGGACGCCATCGACGGCACTCCGGTCCTCGAAGTGAAGCCCTGGTTCAAGGAGTTCGGACCGCGCGGAGATGTGCGCCAACCCGCATGGACCACCGAGATGCTCCGCGACTACTTCGCCCCGATGCCTCCCACGTCCTGACGGTCCGGCATCACCTCGTTCGTTCCGGCTGCCTCTTCTCCGTGGGAAGTCGACCGTATCGACCTCCCGCACAACCCCTCACAATCCCGTTGCCGCTTCGGCCCCGCCGAAGCGGCAACGGAAAAATCCTCGCTTCTACCGTCACATGCCTCTGCCCCCGCCGTCGGCGGGGGCAGAGGCATTTTCTGCGCGGGAAGTCGGCTGGGCCGACTTCCCGCGCAACGGTGTGGAAGCTCCAGCGGCGAGGCGAAGCCGAAGCCGCACGGGGGGTGGGGGGTGGGGGGTGGGGGGCCGCTGGGGTACCGGCGGCCTCCCCTCCCTTTCGCCGTGTGGAAGCAAAGAGGCCCGGCACGTTCGGTGTGAACGTGCGGGCCCCTCTTGCCGGAAGGGTCAGCCGACGGAGGAGTAGGCGATGATGCCGCGGCGGAGGCCGTCGACGGCCTTGCGGGCCGTCCTGCGGAGTTCGGCGTCCTCGCCGGCGGCGTCCTGGATCTGGCCGAGGACGTCGATCAGCTGCTTGGTCCAGCGGACGAAGTCGCCCGCCGGCATGTCGGCGTCGCGCAGGACCTGGTCGAGGTTGTGGCCGAGCGCCCAGCGGTAGGCGACCCAGGCGAAGCCCAGGTCGGGCTCGCGCTGGCCGACCCCCTCGGCGGTGTTGATCCGGTGCTGCTCCTCCAGGGCGTCCAGGTGGCCCCAGATCCGGACCATCTTGCCGAGCGCCTCCTTGGCCGCGCCCTCCGGCACCCGGGGGGCGCCGGCGTCGTCGGACTGGCGGGCCTCGTACACCAGCGCCGAGGCGCAGGCGGCGAGTTCGGCGGCGGCCAGGCCGCTCCAGACGCCCTCGCGGATGCACTCGGAGGCGAGCAGGTCGAGTTCGCCGTAGAGCCGGCCGAGCCGCTTGCCGTCGTCGGTGACGGTGTCCCCGCTGAGGTAGCCGAGGTCGGTGAGCAGCGCGCAGACCCGGTCGAAGGTGCGGGCGATGGTGTGGGTGCGCGAGCGCATCCGGCGTTCCAGCAGGTCGGTGTCGCGGTGCAGCCGGTGGTAGCGCTCGGCCCAGCGGGCGTGGTCCTCACGGTCGGAGCAGCCGTGGCAGGGGTGCTGGCGCAGTTCGGTGCGCAGCCGGGTGATCTCCGGATCGTCGGCGGCGGCCGCGCGGCCGCGCCGGAAGCGCTCGGGCTCCAGGTGTCCGGCCTTGGTGCGCAGTGCCGAGGCGAGGTCGCGCCGGGACTGGGGGCTGCGCGGGTTGAAGGACTTGGGGATGCGCAGCCGTTCGATGGCGGCGACCGGGTGCGGGAAGTCGATCATGGCGAGCCGCTTGACCTGCCGCTCGGCGGTGAGCACCACCGGGCGCGGGCCGTCCTGGTAGTCGGGGTGGCGCGGGCCGCCCCGGCCGGAGCGGTTGACCGGCGGCAGGCCCGGGTCGAGGACCAGGGCGAGGCCGGCGAACTTGCCGGTGGGCACGTGGATGACGTCACCGGGCTTCAGCTGCTCGATGGACTCGACGGCGGCCGCGCGGCGCTGGCTGGTGCCCTCGCGGGCCATCTCGTTCTCGCGGTCCTTGAGCCGGCGGCGCAGCTCCATGTACTCGTCGAAGTCGCCGAGGTGGCAGGTCATCGACTCGCGGTAGCCCGCCAGCCCCTCCTCGTTGCGCTGCACCTGGCGGGCGATGCCGACCACCGAGCGGTCCGCCTGGAACTGGGCGAAGGACGTCTCCAGCAGTTCGCGCGAGCGGTGCCGCCCGAACTGGGAGACCAGGTTGACGGCCATGTTGTACGAGGGCCGGAACGAGGACTTCAGCGGGTAGGTGCGGGTGCCGGCCAGGCCGGCCAGCGCCTCCGGGTCGAGGCCGCGCTGCCAGAGGACCACGGCGTGGCCCTCGATGTCGATGCCGCGCCGCCCGGCCCGGCCGGTGAGCTGGGTGTACTCGCCGGGGGTGATGTCGGCGTGGGTCTCGCCGTTCCACTTGACCAGCTTCTCCATGACCACCGAGCGGGCGGGCATGTTGATGCCGAGCGCGAGGGTCTCGGTCGCGAAGACGGCCTTGACCAGGCCCTTCACGAAGAGCTCCTCGACGACCTCCTTGAACCGGGGCAGCATCCCGGCGTGGTGGGCGGCGATGCCGCGCTCCAGCCCGTCCAGCCACTCGAAGTAGCCGAGGACGTGCAGGTCCTCGTCGGGGATGTCGGCGCAGCGCTCCTCGACGACGGCCCGGACCTGGGCGCGCTCGGAGTCCTTGTTGAGCCGCAGCCCGGAGCTGAGGCACTGCTGGACGGCGGCCTCGCAGCCGGCCCGGCTGAAGATGAAGGTGATCGCGGGCAGCAGGCCCTCGGCGTCGAGCCGGTCGATGACGTCCACCCGGCCCGGCGTCCAGACCCGGCCGGGACGGCCGTTGGGCATCGAGCGGCCCCGGCCGCGGCCGAAGCGGTCGCGCGGGTTGCGGTCGAGCTCGGAGCGGGCGAGCCGGACCAGCTCGGGGTTGACGGCCTTGCCGGGGTTCTTCAGGTTGTTCTTGGGGCGGCCGTCCCGGTCGGGGTCGGCGAACAGGTCGTACATCCGGTTGCCGGCCATCACGTGCTGCCACAGCGGCACGGGGCGGGTCTCGGAGACGATCACCTTGGTGCCGCCGCGCACGGTGTCCAGCCAGTCGCCGAACTCCTCCGCGTTGGAGACGGTCGCGGAGAGCGAGACGAGGGTGACCGACTCGGGGAGGTGGATGATGACCTCCTCCCAGACGGCGCCGCGGAAGCGGTCGGCGAGGTAGTGCACCTCGTCCATCACGACGTAGCCGAGCCCGTCGAGGGTGCTGGAGCCCGCGTAGAGCATGTTGCGCAGCACCTCGGTGGTCATGACTACCACGGGTGCGTCGCCGTTGACGCTGTTGTCGCCGGTGAGCAGGCCGACCTTGGCGGCGCCGTAGCGCTTGACCAGGTCCCCGTACTTCTGGTTGGAGAGCGCCTTGATGGGCGTGGTGTAGAAGCACTTGCGGCCCGAGGCCAGGGCCAGGTGCACGGCGAACTCGCCGACGATGGTCTTCCCGGAGCCGGTGGGGGCGGCGACCAGGACGCCGGATCCGGCCTCCAGCGTCTCGCAGGCCTCCAGCTGGAAGTCGTCCAGCGGGAAGTCGTACAGCTGCTGGAAGCCGTACAGGGCGGTGGCCTGCTCCTGGGCCCGGCGACGGCTGGCCGCGTACGCCTCGGCGGGGCTGAGCTCCTGGTCGTCCTGGGGCTCTGGATCGGGGGTGTTCATCGCCGTCCGGGTGTGGTTGGTGTGATCTCGCATCTCAGCGAGAGGTTACCCGGGAGGACTGACATCGATAGCACCGTTTTTCCGTGCGACCGGATCACTCCTCTCCCGGTTCCATGGTCGCAAATGTCTCCGGGTGATCGGGAAGGCGTCGGATTCGAACCGACTAGCCCTTCAGCAGCTCCACCAGCCCGTCCGCCAGCCGCTCGTACTCCCGCGGCCGGTTGTAGAGCTGCGCGCTGACCCGCAGCACCCCTCCGCCCTCCCAGGGGCGGACGGCGATCCGGGCGCCGAGCCGGTGCCACACCTCGGCCATCAGCGCCTTCACCTGCGGCTCGCTCTCGCCGTACCCGGCGGGCAGCCGGACGGTGCTCATCCACACCCCGGGCGTCACGGGCAGCGGGGCCAGGCCGGCCCGCTCGGCCAGCACCCGGCGGCCGTACCCGGCGAGGGCGGCGTTGTGGGCGGCCACCGCCGCGTGGCCGAGTCCGCGCAGCAGCTCGAAGCCGGCCGGGGCGGCCAGCCAGGGCGTGTAGTCGCAGGTGCCGCGCCACTCGACGTTGCCGGGGAAGCCCTTGTCGTGCTCCCAGGACAGCGCCAGCGGGCGGATCCGGGCGGTCCACTCGGGGCGGACGGCGAGCACCCCGGTGGCGCGCGGGGCGAAGGCCCACTTGTGCAGGTTGCCGAACCAGAAGTCGGCGTTCGGGTCGATCGGGGCGGGCAGCATGCCGGGTGCGTGGGCGCCGTCCACCACGGTGGTGACGCCGCGGGCACGCAGGTCGGCGAGCAGCGCCGGGCCGGCCACCAGGCGGGCGGTGGGCGAGCTGAGCTGGTCGAGGATCGCGACGGTGGTGCGGTCGTCCACGGCGGCGAGCACGGCCTCCCGGACGGCCTGTTCGTCCGGGGCGTCCAGGGGGACGGGGGCCACCACGACCTCCGCGCCCGTCTCGGCGGCCTTGCGGGCCGCGGCCCGGGTCACCGCGCCGTAGCCGTGGTCGGTGACCAGGATCCGGTCACCGGGCGCGAAGGGGATGCTGTCGAGGGCGATCGCGACCGCCTCGGTGACGTTGGAGACCAGCGCGAGCCGGTCCGGGTCGGTGGCCAGCTCGGCGGCGAGCAGGCTCCTGGCCGCGGCGATCCGGGCCGGGAGGTCGGCGAAGAAGCCGTCCGGGTCCTGCTCGTGCTCGACGCGCAGGCGTTCCTGCGCCCGCTGCACCGGGACGGGCACGGCCCCGAACGAGCCGTGGTTCAGGTGCGCCGCCCCCGGCGACACGCTGAACAGCCCGTCGGAGGCGGGCAACGGGGCCGGGGGTTCGGCGGTCCGCAGGTCCTCGATCACGGTTTCCTCCGCTGGCTGACGCTGGCTGACACTCACACTGATGTGTGACATTTCACATGACAGACTACTGGTCGGGGCGCGCACCTCGCGACCACCATCGGGCCGTGACCATCACCGACGCCTTCCTTGCCCTCAGCGCCCGTACCGGCCGGTTCACCTTCGGCGCGCCGCGTGCGTACACCTTCGCCGAGGACGGTACCCGGCTGCTGCTGCTCCGCTCCACCGGTCCGGAGGACCCGGTCGACCGCCTCCACCTGCTCGACGCCACCACGGGCGAGGAGCGGCTGGTCGCCGACCCGGCCGCACTGCTGCCCGGCCGCACCGGCCGGCGCGACGACCTGCCCGCCGTCGAGCGCCGGCTGCGCGAGCGCACCCGGCTGGTCGCCGCCGGGATCGGCACGTACGCCGCCACCGCCGACCTCTCCACCGCCGTCTTCACCCTGGACGGCCGGCTGTTCCGCACCGACACCGCAGCCGGCACCAGCGACGAACTCCCGGTCGCCGGGCCCGCGTTCGACCCCCGGCCGGACGCCACCGGGCAGCGCGTCGCCTACGTCGCCGGGGACGCCCTGTTCGTCACCCCCGCCCTCGAACCGCTCTCCCCCGCCGACGGCGCCCGCTGGGGCGTCGCCGAGTTCGCCGCCGCCGAGGAGCTCGGCCGCCACCGGGGCCACTGGTGGCGGCCGGACGGCCGCGCGCTGCTGGCCGCCCGGGTCGACGAATCCGCCGTCCCCCGGCGGTACTTCGCCGACCCGGCGAACCCCGGCAAGGCACCCGAGGACTTCGCCTACCCGCAGGCCGGCGGCCCCAACGCGGACGTCCAGCTCTGGGTGCTCGGCCTCGACGGCACCCGGGTCCGACTGCACTGGGACGCCGAGGAGTTCCCGTACGTCTGCGCCGCCTCCTGGGCCTCCGACGGGGAGGTGCTGCTCACCGTCGCCGACCGCCTGCAGCAGAACGTGCTGCTGCTGAGCGCCGACCCGGAGACCGGCAGGACCGACGAACTCTCCCGCACCACCGACGAGTTCTGGGTGGACGACCTGCCCGGCACCCCCGCCCGGCTGGCCGACGGCCGGCTGCTCACCGTCCACGACACCCCGCAGGCCCGCGGCCTCGCGCTGGACGGCAAGCCGCTGGACACCACCGGCCTGCAGATCCGCCGGGTCGTCGGCCGGCTGCGCGGCCGACTGCTCTGCGAGACCGGCGAGGGCGACCCCTTCGACCAGTACGTCCACCTGATCGACCCGGACGGCGGCGCACCCGAGCCGCTCACCTCCGGCCCCGGCCTGCACTCGGCGCTCGCCGCCGCCGACACCCTGCTGCTCACCTCGGCCGACGCCGGCGGCGTCCGGCGCGTCGTCAGCCTCGACGGCCACGAGCTGGCGCTCACCGACCTCAGCGCGCCGCTGCCCCACCGGGTGGAGCCGCAGCGCTCCCGGGTCACCGAACGCGCCCTGCCCGCCGCCGTGGTGTACCCGCGCGACCACGTCCCCGGCCGGCGGCTGCCCGTCCTGCTGGACGTCTACGGCGGGCCCGGCTACCAGGCGGTGGCCAACGAGCCGCGCCGCTGGCAGCTCAAGCAGTGGTGGGCCGACCAGGGCTTCGCGGTGGTCACCGTCGACAACGGCGGCACCCCGTTCGTCTCCCCGGACTTCTCCCGCACCATCTTCCGGCGGATGTCCCAGGTGGCGCTGGACGACCAGGTCGACGCCTTGCACGCGCTCGCCGAGCAGCACCCGGACCTCGACCTCGGCCGGGTCGGCGTGCGCGGCTGGTCGTACGGCGGCTACTTCGCGGCGCTCGCCGTACTGCGCCGCCCGGATGTCTTCCACGCCGCCTGCGCGGGCGCCCCGCCCACCGACTTCCGGCTCTACGACACCGCGTACACCGAGCGCTACCTCGGCCTGCCGCAGGAGAACCCGGAGGGCTACGCCGACGACTGCCTGCTCCCCGACGCGCCCGGCCTGAGCAGGCCGCTGCTGCTGATCCACGGGCTGGCCGACGACAACGTCCACCCCTCGCACACCCTGCTGCTCTCCCAGGCGCTCACCCGGGCCGGCCGCCCGCACAACGTGCTGCCGCTGCCCGGCGCCACCCACATGACCCCGGGCGGGCTGCTGGAGCAGCTGGCCCAGGCCGAACTCGCCTTCCTGCGAGCCTCCTTGGGCTGATCCACCACGGCGCCGGGGCCGCCGACCGACGGTCCGGCAGTCGAAGGGCGCCGCACCTCCGGGTGCGGCGCCCTTCCGCTTGCCGCACACCTCTTTCACGTAACCCGTGACATGTGAAATATTACCTGCGCTTCACCCACCGATGACCGAGGCACCCCCATCCCCCGGAAAGGACCGGTCAGTTGCGCAGACTGTCCGCGGCCCTCGCCGCCGCACTCACCACGAGTGCGATAGCGGCCACCCTGCTGGGCACCCCCGCCCAGGCCGCACCCCCGACCCCCGCCACCCTCGCCGCCGCGTCCGCCGACGCCCAGCAGGGCGCCGAGGCCCCGCCGGCTCCGCTCGCGCCCCAGGAGCGCGAGCGCCAGGCGCTGCGCGGCAAGGCCCTGGAGCAGCTCAACAAGGGCACCGTCGCCAAGGCCGCCGGCAAGCGGGCCCCGGCGAAGGTGAAGGTGGGCAACGACTACGTCCAGCTCGCGCACCAGCGCACGGACAAGGTCTTCGTGATCCTCGCCCAGTTCGGCGACCAGGTGGACGGCACCACCCAGTGGAACGGCCAGCCGCGCTACGGCGGCACCCCCGGCCCGCGCCACAACCAGATCCCCAAGCCGGGCCAGGACGACAACCACACCCTGTGGTCGGCGGACTTCGACCGCGCGTACTACCAGAAGATGTTCTTCGACGACACGCCCGGCGCGGTGTCGATGCGCAACTACTACCGCACCCAGTCCTCCGGCCGGTACGACGTCGAGGGCACCGTCAGCGACTGGGTCACCGTCCCGTACAACGAGGCCCGCTACGGCAGCAACAAGGGCCCGCAGGGCTCCGGCGCCTGGACCCAGGGCCAGGAGTTCATCCGGGACGCCGTCAAGGCCTGGTACGACGGCGAGATCGCCAAGGGCCGCTCCGCCGCCGACATCAAGGCGCAGCTCGCCCAGTACGACGTCTACGACCGCTACGACCACGACAAGGACGGCGAGTTCGCCCAGCCGGACGGCTACCTGGACAACGTCGTGGTGGTGCACGCGGGCGTGGACGAGACCTGGGGCGGCGGCGCCCAGGGCGCCGACGCGCTGTGGGCGCACCGCAGCTGGACCTTCCCGGACGCGACCGGGCAGACCGGCCCGGAGGGCAACAGGATCGGCGGCGCCCCCGTCGGCGACACCGGCCTGTACGTCTACGACTACGTCCAGGCGGGCGAGAACAGCGGCGTCGGCCTGTTCGCCCACGAGTACGGCCACAACCTCGGCCTGCCCGACCTGTACCCCACCAGCGGCGGCGACAACAGCGTCAACTTCTGGTCGCTGATGTCCTCCGGCTCCTACCTGGGCAAGGGCCCGAACACCACCGGCGGCTACCCCGGCGACCTCGACGCCTGGAGCAAGCTGCAGTTCGGCTGGCTCGACTACGACGAGGCGCAGGCCGCCACCCGCTCCACCCACGCCCTCGGGGTGAGCAGCTACAACACCGACCAGGCCCAGGCGGTCCTCGTCCACCTGCCGGACGGCACCACCAGCACCGACCTCGCCGACCCGTACGAGGGCGGCCGGCAGTGGTGGAGCGACACCGGCGACAACCTCGACAACTCCCTCGCCCGGGACGTCGACCTGCGCACCGCCGCCGGCCCGGCCGCCCTGGACGCGGCGGTCTGGTACGACACCGAGCAGGACTACGACTTCCTGACCGTCGAGGCCTCCACCGACCAGGGCAAGCACTGGACCGCCCTCGGCGGCACCGTGGACGGCGCCCCGATCGGCAACACCAGCGCCAACACCCCCGGGCTGAGCGGCAGTTCCGGCGGCTACAAGCAGCTGCACATCCCGCTGGACGGCTACCTCGGGCAGCAGGTGCGGCTGCGCTTCCACGTCACCTCGGACAGCAACACCCACGGCCGGGGCGTGCTGGTGGACGCCGTGAAGGCCACCGCCGGCGCCGCCGTGCTGTTCGCCGACGGCGCCGAGAACGGCACCGGCGGCTGGACGGCCGGCGGCTTCACGGTCATCACCGGCCGCACCGCCGTCAAGCAGCACCCGCGCGCGTACCTCGCCGAGAACCGCCGCTACACCGGCTACGGGGCGTTCCTGAAGACCGGCCCGTACAACTTCGGCTACGGCGGCGTCGCGGGCAAGGCCAACGTGGTGGACAACTACCCGTACCAGGAGGGCGTCCTGGTCTGGCTGTGGGACACCTCGTACGGTGACAACAACACCAAGGACCACCCCGGCGGCGGGCTGATCCTGCCGGTCGACGCCCACCCGGCGCCGGTCCGCTTCGCCGACGGCAGCCTGGTCAACGGGCGGGCGCAGACGTACGACGCGCCCTTCTCGCTCAAGCCGACCACGCCGTTCACCCTGCACAAGGGCGGCGTCGCGGTGCGCGTCCCGGCGAAGCCGGCCGTGCCGGTGTTCAACGACCACACCGGGGTGTACGGCGACCCGGCGACGCCGCAGCTGACGGTGAAGGTGCCGGACACCAACACCAAGATCGAGGTCGTCCGGGAGTCCCAGGGCGGGAAGATCACCACCGTCCGGGTCGGCCCGGCCTCCTGACCCGCGCAACCGTGTGAAAGCGGCCCCGGATCCCCCCGACGAAAGGGATCCGGGGCCGGTCCGTGTCCTCACCTCCCCAGGCTGCGGGCGGTGCGGGCCGCGGTCGCCACCCCGAGGACGGTGATCGCGGCTGTCCCGAAGGTCATGTACCGAGCCGAGTCGACCGGGGTGTCGCCGCCCAGGTTGACCAGCGTGCCGGCCAGCGCCGAGGTCACCGAGAAGGCGATCAGCTGGGTGGTGTTGATCGCCGCGGCCGCCTTGCCGCCCTCGGCCGGGTCGCTACTGCTGCGCATCGCGGCCACGCTCAGGTGCGGGAAGGCCAGCCCGATCCCGGTACCGGCGCCGAACAGCGCCACCGCCCACAGCAGGACCCGCGGCCCGGAGGCGTGCCCGGTCTGCGACAGCCCGTAGACCAGCAGACCGGCGACCAGCACCAGCGGCGCGGTGCGGATCGCCAGCGCCCGGCCGCGGGCCGACTCGATGCCGACGCTGAACAGCTGGGCGGTGGTCCAGCCGGCCGAGGTCGTGGCGCCGAGGAACCCGGCCACCAGCGGGGAGAGCCCGCCCAGCTCCTGGCCGAACAGCGGGATGAAGTTCTCCGTCACCACGCCCGCGCAGAGCACCGCGACGGTCAGGTAGAGCCACTTCAGCGGGTTGCCGGCCCGATAGGTCTGCTGCGGCAGCACCGTCACCGCCGCGCGCCGCTCGACCGCGACGAAGCCCGCCAGCAGCGCCAGTCCGGCGAGCAGGCAGAACGCCGTCGGCCAGCCGCTCGGCACGGTCGAGCTGACGCTGAAGACGGCCGCCGCCAGGGTGAGCAGCAGCAGCGAGGGCAGCGGCACCGGGCCGCCGCCGTGCCCCGCCCCGGAGCGCCCGGGCAGCACCCGGCGGGCCAGCACCGCCAGCACCAGCGCGGCGGCCAGCAGCAGGACGTACGCCCCGCGCCAGACGCCGAGCTGGGCGAAGAGTCCGCCCAGCGACGGGCCGACCAGGGTGCCGACGCCCCACATCGCGGAGACCAGCCCGGCCGCGCGGGTCCACAGCCGCTCCGGCAGGGCGCTGCGGATCACGGCGTAGCCGAGCCCGGCGACCAGGCCGCCGCCGAGGCCCTGCACCACCCGGCCGGCGATCAGCGCCGCCATCGACGGGCTGAGCGCGTTGACCACCGCGCCGGCGCCGAAGACCAGGAAGCCCAGCACGTAGGCCCGGGCGGCGCCGAGCCGGTCCAGCAGCCGGCTGACCAGCATCGAGGCGATGACGGCGGCCGTCAGGAAGCCGGTGGCCACCCAGGCGTAGTACCGCTCGCCGCCGATGTCGGCCACGATCGAGGGCATCAGGGCGGCGGTGAAGTAGAGGTTCATCGCGTACAGCGCGACGCCGCCGGCCAGGATCGAGGCGGGGGCGGCGTAGCGGCGGGAGAAGAGTTCGCGCCACCCACCGGTGGCTCCCGCGGACGGCGACTCCGTAGGGTAACTTCCCAGCTCTGGCCGGGTCGTGTCGTTCTTGGCGGCAACTGATTCGGTCACGTCCGGTACGCTAGGACTTCAACAAAACTTGAAGTCAAGACCGACCGCCGAGGAGCCGCCATGACCACCGCACCGGTCGATCTGCTGAGCGTCGGCGAGGTGGCCCGGCGGGCCGGGATCGCCACCTCGGCGGTGCGCTTCTACGAGGACCAGGGGCTGATCTCCTCCGAGCGCACGGCGGGCAACCAGCGCCGCTACCGGCGGCACGTGCTGCGCCGGATCTCGCTCATCCTGGTCGCCAAACGGCTCGGCATCCCGCTCTCCGAGGTCGCCGAGGTGTTCACCGGACTGCCCGAGGACCGGATGCCCGGCAAGCACGACTGGGAGCGGATCTCCCGGCGCTGGACCGAGCAGCTGCGCGCCCGCCGGGCCGAGCTGGAACGGCTGGAGGAGGAACTGACCGGCTGCATCGGCTGCGGCTGCGTGTCGCTGCGCCGCTGCCGGGTGCTCAACCCGGGGGACGAGCTGGCCGCCGAGGGGCCGGGCCCGCGCCGGCTGCTGCCTGGGGACGGCCTGCTGCCTGTCGAGGACTGAGACCAAAGGGCTGGGACGGGAGAGGCCCGGGACGGGAGAGGCCCGGGACGGGAGAGGCCCGGGACGGGAGAGGCCCGGGACGGGAGAGGCCCGGGACGGGAGAGGCCCGGGACGGAAAGGGTGGAGCCCGGTCGGACGCGGCCCTCGCAGGGTTCCCCGCCGCGTCCGACCGGGGGTCATGGGTGCCCCGGGCCGTGTCCCGCGGATCCGGGCCGGGGCCGACGGGATCCGCGGGACACGCCTCAGGCCTCCGGGAAGTGGCAGGCCGCCTGCCGCTCGCCGGCCCCGGCGATCCTCAGCAGCGGCCGCTCGGTCCGGCACAGGTCCTGGGCCTTCGGGCAGCGCGGGTGGAAGGTGCAGCCGGGCGGCGGGTCGGCCGGGCTCGGCGGGTCGCCGAGCAGCACGATCCGCTCCCTGGTCCGCTCCGCCTCCGGGTCGGGCAGCGGGACGGCGGACAGCAGCGCCCTGGTGTACGGGTGCGCGGGGTTGTCGTACACCTCGGCCTTGTCGCCGATCTCCACGATCCGGCCCAGGTACATCACCGCGACCCGGTCGCAGACCCGCTTGACCACCGAGAGGTCGTGGGCGATGAACACGTACGCCAGCCCCAGCTCCTTCTGGAGCCGCTCCATCAGGTTGACCACCTGGGCCTGGATGGAGACGTCCAGCGCGGAGACCGGCTCGTCGGCGATCACCAGCCGCGGCGAGGTGGCCAGCGAGCGGGCGATGCCGATGCGCTGGGCCTGGCCTCCGGAGAACTCGTGCGGGTAGCGGTCCAGGTGCTCGGGGATCAGCCCGACCAGCTCCATCAGCTCGGCGGCCCGCTTGCGCGCGGCCGTCGCGCTCTCGCCCTGGACCAGCAGCGGCTCGGAGATGATCCGGGCCACCGTCTGCCGGGGGTTGAGCGAGGAGTACGGGTCCTGGAAGACCATCTGGAGGTCGCGCCGGTGCGGCCGCAGCCGCGCCTGGGAGAGCCCGCCGATCTCGGTGCCGTCGAAGGTGACGGTGCCCGAGGTCGGGTCGAGCAGCCGGACGATCATCCGCCCGGTGGTGGACTTGCCGCAGCCGGACTCGCCGACCAGGCCGAGCGTCTCGCCCGCGCCGACGTCGAAGCTCACTCCATCCACCGCCCGGACCGGCGCACCGGGCCGCCCGGTGCGCCCGCGCCGGCCGGGAAAGGTCTTCACCAGGTCCCGTACCGAGAGCAACGGCTGAGTCATCGCGACACCCCTTCCGGCACCAGCGGCAGGTGGCAGGCGGCCTGGTGGCCGGGGGCGAACAGGCCGAGCAGGGGGCGCTCGGCCAGGCAGCGGGCATGCTCCTCGGCGGACGCGGCGGTGGTGCGGGCGCAGCGCGGGGCGAAGGAGCAGCCGGGGGCGGGGGCGATCAGCGACGGCGGGCTGCCGGGGATGGCCCGCAGCGGGGCGTCGTCGGTGTCGTCCAGGCGCGGCAGCGAGTCCAGCAGGCCGCGCGTGTACGGATGCGCGGGCTGCGCGAACAGCCGGTCCACCGGGGCCTGTTCGGCGGCCCGGCCGCCGTACATGACCAGGACCTCGTGGGCGACCCGGGCGACCACGCCGAGGTCGTGGGTGATCATCACGACGCCGAGGCCGCGCTCCTGCTGGATCCGGGCGATCAGGTCGAGGATCTGCGCCTGGACGGTGACGTCGAGCGCCGTGGTGGGCTCGTCGGCGATCAGCAGCTCGGGCTCGCAGGCGAGCGCCATGGCGATCATGACGCGCTGGCGCATGCCGCCGGAGAACTGGTGCGGGTACTCGTCGACCCGGCGGGCCGGCTCCGGGATGCCGACCTCGGCCAGCATCTCCACCGCCTTGGCCCGCCCGGCCTTGCGGTTGGCCTTGAAGTGCACCCGGTAGTGCTCGGCGATCTGCTCCCCGACGGTGTAGAAGGGGTGCAGGCTGGACAGCGGGTCCTGGAAGATCATCGCGATCCGGCGGCCCCGGACGGTGCCCAGCTCCCGCTCCCCCAGACCGTTCAGCTCCTGCCCGTTCAGCCGGATCGAGCCGCTGACGGCGGCGCCGCGGTGCAGGCCCATGACGGCGAGCGAGGTGACGGACTTCCCGCTGCCCGACTCGCCGACCAGCCCGAGGGTGCGCCCGGCCTCGACGGTGAAGGAGATCCCGTCCACCGCGCGGACGGTGCCGCGCGGGGTGTCGAAGGCGACCTTGAGGTCCTCGACCTCCAACAGCTCGGCCATCAGTACCTCACTCTCGGGTCGACGAACGCGTACAGCAGGTCGACCAGCAGGTTCGCCGCGACGATGAAGAAGGCCGCGAGCAGGGTGACGCCGAGGATGACGGGCTGGTCGGATCGGGCCAGGCCGTCGTAGAAGAGCCGGCCGACGCCGGGCAGGCCGAAGATCGACTCGGTGATGACCGCCCCGGCCAGCAGCCCGCCGAGGTCCATCCCGAAGATGGTCAGGATCGGCGTCATCCCGGAGCGCAGTCCGTGCTTGACGGTGACCGTCCGCGACGGCAGGCCCTTGGCCCGGGCGGTGCGGATGTACGGCTCGGCCATCGTCTCGATCATCGAGTTGCGGCTCTGCCTGGCGTACATCGCCGCGTACAGCAGGGCCAGCGCGATCCACGGCAGCAGCAGGTTGGAGCCCCATTCGAAGGGGTTCTCGGTGAACTTGTGGTACGAGGGGTAGGGCAGCACGCCGGCCGTCCTGACCAGGCCCCAGATCAGCATGATCGAGGTGAAGTAGACCGGCAGCGAGGCGGTGCCGACGGAGAGCACCATCAGCGCCTTGTCGATCGGCCGGCCCTTGCGCAGCGCCGAGGTGACGCCCGCGCCGAGGCCGAGGACCAGCCAGAGCACGGCCGCGCCGAGGGCCAGCGAGATGGAGACCGGCAGCCGGTCGGTGAGCAGGTCCCAGACCGGCAGCCCGTATTCGTAGGAGTAGCCGAGGCAGGGGAAGCCGCAGTGCACCGCGCTGGGGCCGGAGCCGTAGTCGCGGCCGGCGAAGATGCCGCCGAGGTAGGCGAGGAACTGGTCCCAGACCGGCTTGTCCAGGCCCATCGCCGCCTTGACGTCCGCGAGCCGCTCGGGGCTGCAGGTCTTGCCGCAGGCGGCCGCGGCAGGGTCGTTGGGCAGCAGGTAGAAGATGGTGAAGGTGATGGCGCAGATGGCGAGCAGGATGCCCGCCACGCCGAGCAGCCGGCGGCCGAGGTAGAGGATCACGACCGGCCTCCCCGGGGGTCGAGGATGTCGCGCAGCGCGTCCCCGAGCAGGGTGAACGCGAGCACGGCGACGAACAGGAAGGCGGTCGGGATCAGGAAGTAAGTCGGGTCGGTCTCGTAGTGCACGATGCTCTCGGCGATCATCTGGCCCCAGGACGCGGTCGGCGGGCGGACTCCCACGCCGAGGTAGCTGAGCGCGGCCTCGGTCGCGATCATGCCGGGGACGAGCAGGGTGGTGTAGGCGATGATCGGGCCGGAGACGTTCGGCAGGATCTCCCGGGTGAGGATCCGCCAGGAGCGCGCCCCGCCGACCTTCGCGGCCTCGACGTACTCGCGGTGCTTGAGCGAGAGGGTCTGGCCGCGCACCACCCGGGCGATGCCGGGCCAGGTGAACAGACCGATCACGAGGGTGATCAGCAGGATCCGGTTGACGTCCTTGGCCACCGACATCATCGCGATCATGAAGATCAGCGAGGGGAAGGACATCGTGAGGTCCATCAGCCGGGACAGCAGGGTGTCGACGCGCCCGCCGAAGTAGCCCGCCGCGATGCCTGCCAGGGTGCCGACGACCACGACGACGGCCGTCGCGGTGAAGGCGATCAGCAGGGAGACCTGCCCGCCGTGCAACACCCGGGCGAACAGGTCGCGGCCGCTGCCCGGCTCGACGCCCAGCCAGTGCCGGGCGCTGATGCCGCCGAAGTCGCCCCGGGGCACGCCGCCCAGGTACGGGTCGACGGCGCGCTTGTCGAACTCCTCGGGGGTCCAGCCGCCGAGCGCGCTGAGCGGTCCGGCCAGCGCCGTGATCAGGATCAGCACGCCGACGGTGATCAGCCCGAACCGGGCCGAGCCCTTGGCCCACAGCTGGTCCCAGACCAGCCGCCAGGGCCCGCGCCCGGCGCTCTTCTTGGCGCCCCCCGCCGTGGCGTCGGCCACGGCGGCGGGCTCAGTGGTGGTACTCATCGCTGCCGGCCCCTCACTTGCCCTTGGCGGGGTCCTTGAGGCCGATGGCACCCAGGTCGAGCATTCCGGCGTAGCCCTGGTTGCCGAAGGCGCCGGCCACGTTGGTGCCGACCAGCAGCGGGCGGCGCTGCCAGATCAGCGGGACGGCCGGGGCCTTCTTCGCCAGGTCCTGGTCCAGCTGCTGCCAGGCCTTGTTGGCCTCGTTGACGTCCGTCATGGCCGCGATCTGGTCCATCCGGTCCATCGTGGCCTGGTCCTTGAACTGGCTCAGGTTGCCCTGGTTGCCCTTCTCCTTGATGGTGCGGCCGTCGAACTGGAACGGCAGGAAGGTCGCACCGGAGGGGTAGTCGGGACACCAGCCGCTGATGGTCAGGTCGGGGGCGTTCTTGATGTCGCCGACGGTGTCCTGGAAGGCGGACGGGTCGGTGGTGTTGATGGTGACCTGGACGCCGGCCTTGGACAGCGACTGCTGGATCGCCTCGGCACGGCTCTTGTCGCCGAGCGAGACGGTGAGCGAGACCTTGAGGTCGCTCTTGCCCGCCTCCTGGAGCAGCTTCTTGGCCTTCTCCGGGTCACCGGCCACCGGGACCTTCAGCGGGTCGGACTTGACGCCGCCGGTCAGCGAGGGCGGCAGGTAGGAGGTCGCCACGTCGGCCATCGCCGGGCCGCCGAAGGCCGTCACCTGCCCCTCGCGGTCGACCGCCCACATCATCGCCTCGCGCACCTTCGGGTCGTCGAAGGGGGCCTTGGCGGTGTTCATGTACAGCATGTCGGTGCAGCCGGTGACCTCGGCGGCCATGCGGGCCTTGACGTCCGGCTTGGGCAGCACCTTGGCGACGGTCTCGTGCGCCATCCACGGCATGTTGATCGCGTTGGCGTCGGCGCCGTCGCTGGCGATGATCCGGTCGTCGGCCTGGCCGCCCTTGATGCCCTCGGTGACCACGACCTTGTCCGGGTAGGCCTTGCGGACGGTGTCGGTGGCCGGGTCCCAGTTGGTGTTGCGGACCAGCACCAGCTGCTTGCCGCGGTCGTAGGTCTCGATCTTGTACGGACCGGAGGAGAACGGCCGGGCGTCGTACTGGGTGCCCTTCTCCTGGGACTGCGGCACCGGGGAGAAGGTCGGCAGCGAGACGGTGGAGGAGAACTCGGCGACCGGGCGCTTCAGGTGGAAGACGATCGTCTTGTCGTCCGGGGTCTCGATGCTGGCCAGGTGCTCGCCGCCCAGCGGGCCCTTGTAGCTCTCGCCGCCGGCCAGGTACTGGATCGCGTAGTCGGGGCCGCCGGTGAGGTCCGGGGAGAAGGAGCGCTCGACGTTGTACTTGATGTCGGCGGACTTGATCGGCGAGCCGTCCTCGTACTTGAGGCCGTCCTTGAGGGTGAAGGTCCACACCTTGCCGCCCTCGGAGGACTTGCCGAGGTCGGTGGCGAGGTCCGGGACGATCTCACTGCCCGCCGGGCCCGGCTCGGCCTTGAAGGTGGTCAGGGTGCGGTAGATCAGCCGGGTGCCGAAGTCCATGTGCGGCACCACCCAGCTGCGGGCCGGGTCGAGGTGGGCGAAGTCCTGGTTGGTCAGGACGGTCAGGGTGCCGCCCTTGACGGGGGTGCCGCCGATGACCGAGCCGGACGCGGCGCCCGGGCCCTTGCTGTCGGAGGGGGCGGCGTCGGCGCCGCTGTCGCTCTTGTCGTTGGAGCAGGCCCCGAGGCCGAGGGTGAGGGTCGCCGCGAGGGCCGCCGCGAGGGCGGCGTGGGTGCGCCTGGTCATGTGCAACTCCGCTGTGGGGGGCCCGATCCGCGATCTGGCCGGCTGCGCTGTGTGACCCGTAACATAGTAATGTGAAATTGCACTGCACAAGAGGTGACGCCCTCCGTTACCGAGCTGTGTCCGTGCCCGCATCTCCCCAGCCCCGTCTAGGAGTTCACCGGTGACCTTCCCCACGACCGGCCTCAACACCGGGAGCCACGACCTCCCGGTCTCCCCCGCGCTCGCCTCGTTCATGGCCACCAGCTGGTCCGCCACCCCCCTCCCCGCCGACCGGCGCGTCCCCGGCTACGACCGCTTCCCCGGCCGCCGCACCCGGCTCTCCGCCGCCTTCCCCGGCGAGCGGCTGATCGTCCCGGCCGGCCGGCTCAAGGTCCGCTGCAACGACCTCGACTACCGCTTCCGCCCGCACAGCGCGTACGTCTGGCTCACCGGCCTCACCGGCGAGGACCAGGCCGACCACGTCCTCGTCCTCGAACCGGCCGGCCCCGAGGGCCACGAGCCGATCCTCTACCTGCGCCCGCGCTCCCCCCGCTCCGGCGGCGAGTTCTACCGCGACCGCCGCTACGGCGAGTTCTGGGTCGGCTCCCGGCCCGACCTCGCCGAGGCGGCCCGGCTCACCGGGGTGCGCACCGAACACCTCGACGACCTCGGCAAGCTGCTCACCGGCCCCCAGCCGCCCACCCGAGTGCTGGCCGGCACCGACCCGCTGGTCGACGAGGCCACCGGACGGCCGGACGACGGACTCCGCGACGGCGAACTGGCCGCCGTCCTCTCCGAGTTGCGCCTGGTCAAGGACGCCTGGGAGATCGGCCAGCTGCAACTGGCCGTCGACCACACCACCACCGGCTTCGAGGACGTCGTCCGCGCCCTGCCCACCGCCCTGCGCCACCACCGCGGCGAACGCTGGATCGAGGGCGTCTTCGACCTGCGCGCCCGCGCCGAGGGCAACGGCACCTCGTACACCACCATCGCCGCCTCCGGCGCCCACGCCTGCGTGCTGCACTGGATCCGCAACGACGGCGCCCTCGACCCGAACTCCCTGCTGCTGCTGGACGCGGGCGTCGAGACCGACACCCTCTACGCCGCCGACATCACCCGCACCCTCCCGCTCAGCGGCACCTTCACCCCGGTCCAGCGCCAGGCCTACGACCTCGTCCTCGCCGCCCAGAGCGCCGGCATCGCCGCCCTGCGCCCGGGAGCGCGGTTCCGCGACTTCCACCGCGCCGCCATGCGCGTCATCGCCGAAGGCCTCGCCGACTGGGGCGTCCTGCCCGTCTCCGCCGAGGAGGCCCTCGCCGAGGACAACGGCCTCTACCGCCGCTACACCCTCTGCGGCAGCGGCCACATGCTCGGCCTCGACTACCACGACTGCGCCAAGTCCCGCGCCGACCGCTACCTGGACGGCACCCTGGAGGAGGGCATGGTCCTCACCGTCGAACCCGGCCTCTACCTCCAGCCCGACGACGAGACCCTCCCCGCCGAACTCCGCGGCCTCGGCATCCGCATCGAGGACGACCTGGTCATCACCGCCGACGGCGCGCACCTGATGTCCGGCGCCCTCCCCCGCACCGCCGACGCCGTCGAGTCCTGGATGGCCGACCTGCTGAGCTGAGGACTATCCCCGCGCCGCGCGCCACAGCTCGGTGACGATCGCCTCCGCGGGGCCGGTGCGGGCGAGGAGGTGGGCCGTGCCGGCCCAGAGGTGCATCGCGGCGGTGTCGCCGCGGCGGGCGGCGGCGGCGCGGATGGGGGTGGTGAGGCGGTTGACCTCGGGATAGGCGGGCGGGGCGTAGGGGCCGTAGCGGTCGATGAAGGCGTTGCGCAGACCGCGGGCGGGACGGCCGGTGAAGGCCCGGGTGACGGCCGTCTCCGGGAGTTCGACGAGCGCGGCCCGGTGGGCGGCCGGGGCACCGGACTCGTCGGAGCGCAGCAGCGCCGTACCCAGTTGCACCGCCACCGCCCCCGCCCGCAGGGCCGCCGCGACGGCCGGACCGTCACCGAGCCCGCCCGCGGCGACCAGCGGCAGCGCCGTCACCTCCCGTACGGCGGGCAGCAGTCGGAGCAGCGGCAGGTCCCCCGGCACGTCCGCCACCCGGTGGGTGCCCCGGTGGCCGCCCGCCTCCGGGCCCTGCACGCACAGCACGTCCATCCCGACGGCCTCCGCCGCCCGCGCCTCCTGCGGCGTGGTGACGGTGCCGACCTGGGTCGTCCCGACCGCCCGCAGCGCCGCCGCCTCCTCGGCCGTCGGCAGCCCGAAGGTGTACGAGACCACCGGCACCGGGTCCGCGACCAGCGCGGCGAGCTTGGCCTCCCAGTCGTCCCGGTCCGGCTCGGCCTCCTCCGGCAGCGTCACGTCCCACCGCTCGGCCTCGGGCCGCAGCCGCTCCCGGTAGGCGGCGACGGCCGCCCGGTCCCCGGGCGGGCCCGGCACGAAGAGGTTCACCCCGAACGGCCGGTCGCCGGCCTTCCGTACCGCGGCGATCTGTTCGGACATCCCGGCGGCGCTCTTCATCCCGGCGGCCAGGAATCCCAGCCCGCCGGCCCGGTTCACCGCCGCCACCAGCTCGGGCGTCGAGGGCCCGCCCGCCATCGGGGCGGCGATCACGGGGACGGCGAGGTCATGGATACCGACGGCCATCGGGTCTCCTCACACTGCGGGCGGGCACGGACCGCTCCCACCCTACGCTCAGCGGATCAGCCCCCGCCGGCGCGCCTCGCGCACCGCCGCCGTACGCGAGTCCACCCCCAACTTGGTGTAGATGTGCACCAGATGGGACTTCACCGTGGCCTGGCTCAGGTGCAGCCGCTGGCTGATCCCCTGGTTGGCCAGCCCGTCCGCGACCAGCCCCAGCACCTCGGTCTCTCGGGCGCTGAGCGCCGCCGCCGGCGTCCGCATCCGCTCCAGCAGCCGGTCCGCGACGCTGGGCGCCAGCGCGCTGCGCCCGGCCGCGGCGGCCCGTACGGCCTGGGCCAGCTCCTCCGGCGGCGCGTCCTTCAGCAGGTAGCCGGTGGCGCCGGCCTCCAGGGCCGGCAGGGTGTCCGCGTCGGTGTCGTACGTGGTGACCACCAGGACCCGGGGCGCGCCCGGCCTGGCGGTGATCGCCGCGGTGGCCTGCGCCCCGTTCATCGCCGACCCCGGCCCGAACTGGAGGTCCATCAGCACCACGTCCACGCCCGGCTCCGCGGCCAGCTCGACGGCCCGCTCGGCGGTGGCCGCCTCCGCGACGATGGCGAAGTCCGGCTCGGACTCCAGCACCGCCCGCAGTCCGGCCCGCACCACCGGGTGGTCGTCCGCGATGAGCAGCCCGATCACGAGGCGGCCTCCGCGGTGACCGGCAGCTGCACCGCCACGGCCGTGCCCTCGCCGGGCACCGACTCCACCGTGAAGCTGCCGCCGAGCGCCCGCGCCCGGGCCCGCATCGAGGGCAGCCCGAAGCCGCCCTCCTCACTGGTGCGGCCCGCGACCGCCGCCGGATCGAAACCGGCCCCGTCGTCGACCACGTCCAACGCCACCTCGCCCTCCATGTAGCTGAGTGTCACCTCGGCGCGGGTCGCCTCCGCGTGCCGGACGGTGTTGCCGAGCGCCGACTGCGCGATCCGCAGCAGCGCGACCTCCTGTGCGGCCGGCAGCCGGACCGGGTCGCCGGAGACGTGCAGGTGGACGGGCAGCGTGCCGTGCGCCGTCGTCGTCGCGCACAGCCGCTCCAGCGCGACCGGCAGCGGATCGCCGTCCAGCGCGGGCGGGGTGAGCGCCCGGACGAACCTGCGGGCCTCGTCCAGGTTGTCCTGCGCGGCCTGGCGCGCCTGCTCGACGTACCCGGCGGCGGCCTCGGTGCGCTCCGGCAGGGCCCGCTGGGCGGCCCGCAGCAGCAGCTGGATGGAGCTGAGGCTCTGCGCGAGGGTGTCGTGGATCTCCCGGGCGAGCCGCTCGCGCTCGGCCAGCACCCCGGCCGCGTGGTGCGCGGCGGCGGCGTCGGCGCGGGCGGCGGTGAGGTCGTCGATCAGCCGGCGCCGCTCCTCGCTCTCCCGGTACAGCGCCTGGTAGCCGAGCACGGTCGCGGTGGCGACGGCCGCGCCGAGCGCGGGCCCGATCGTGGCGGCGAAGCTGAAGCTGTGCTGGTGCCAGGACCACGCGGCGATCGACGCGGCGGCGGTCAGCCCGACGGCGACCAGCCCGCCGCGCCGCCCGAGCAGGTGCAGCTCCAGGAAGTACAGCGGGAAGGCCAGCCAGACCCCGTCCTGGGTGGCGATCAGCACACCCGCCCAGGTGACGCCGAGCAGCACCAGCCAGAGCGCGGCGGCCCGGCGCGACCGGCGCACGGCGGCCAGCTGCGGCCCGACGGTGTAGACGGCCGCCATCGCGGTGGCCGCCGCGGCGACGGCCGCGGGATCGCCGCCCCGGTCGACGAAGACGGCCCGGGTGACGGCGAGCAGGAGCAGGCCCGCCACGAGCAGGTGCAGGCAGACCTGGAGGACGCGGGCGACGGGGGTGGTTCTGGATCGTTCGGTCGCCATCCGTCCAGCCTAAGTCGGCACCATCGGTCCGGCATCAATCAAAAGGTTGAACTCGGCGTCTTCCCTTTGATGCCCAGGATGCAATCCCCGGCGCGATGCCCCGAGGCCCCGCCGTCCGGGACGGTGGAAGGGTCGAAAACACCCGCGCAGAGGAAGGCCCAACGTGTTCGTCGCCTGGAGGGACCTGAGGTTCGCCAAGGGGCGGTTCGCCCTGATGGGGACCGTCATCGTGCTGATCACCGTCCTGGTCGGCCTGCTGTCCGGGCTGACCGCCGGGCTCGGCCGGCAGAACATCTCCGCCATCACCGGCCTGCCCGCCGACCACCTGGTCTTCGGCAAGCCCGCCGACGGGCAGAAACTCTCCTTCACCGACTCCCAGGTCACCCCCGAACAGTGGCAGGCCTGGGCCCGCGAGCCCGGCGTCACCTCCGCCCAGCCGCTCGGCATCACCACCACCAAGGCCGCCGCCGGGCAGCGCACCGCCGCACTGTCCGCCTTCGGCGTCCCGGAGGGCTCCGGCCTCGCCCCGCAGGGCGGCCGGATCGCCGCCGGCCAGGCCGTGCTGTCCAAGACCGCCGCGGAGAACCTGGGCGGCCTCACCGCCGGCGCCGGGTTCACCCTGGCCGGGCACCCGCTGCGGGTCGCCGCCGTCGAGGGCGACGCCGCGTACAGCCACACCCCGGTGATCTGGACCAGCCTCACCGACTGGCAGCAGTTCGCCCCCGGCGGCGCCGGCCACGCCACCGTCATCGCGCTCGACACGGCGAAGGGCGCCGACCTGGCCACCGCCGACGCCCGCCACGGCACCGAGACCCACACCCGCGACGACGCCCTCGCCGCGATCGGCTCCTACACCTCGGAGAACGGCTCCCTCCAGCTGATGCGCGGCTTCCTGTTCGCCATCTCCGCCCTGGTGATCGGCGCGTTCTTCACCGTCTGGACGATCCAGCGCAGCGGCGACATCGCCGTCCTCAAGGCCCTCGGCGCCTCCACCCGCTACCTGCTGCGCGACGCCCTCGGCCAGGCCGTCCTGCTGCTGGTGCTCGGCACCCTGCTGGGCACCGCGATCGCCTCCGGCTTCGGCGCGCTGATCGGCTCCGCCGTCCCCTTCGTGCTGGACGCCCCGACCGTCCTGCTGCCCGCCGGCGTCATGATCGCCCTCGGCGCGATCGGCGCGGCCCTGTCCATCCGCCGGATCACCTCCGTCGACCCGCTGACCGCCCTGGGGAGCGCCCGATGAGCCTCGTACTCGACCGCATCACCCTGACCTACCCGGACGGCGACGGCCGGCTGACCGCCCTCGACGAGGTCTCGCTGACCGTCCCCAAGGGCTCGCTCACCGCCGTCGTCGGCCCCTCCGGCTCCGGCAAGTCCAGCCTGCTGGCGGTGGCCGCCACCCTGATCAGCCCGGACTCCGGGCAGGTCGTCATCGACGGCACCGACACCACGGGCCTCAGCCGGGCGGACCTCACCGCGCTGCGCCGCAGCAGGATCGGCATCGTCTTCCAGCAGGCCAACCTGCTGCCCTCGCTCACCGCCGCGGAGCAGCTGCAGGTGATGGCCCACCTCGACGGCCGCTCCCCGCGCAGCGCCCTGCCCCGCGCCCTGGAACTCCTGGACGCCGTCGGCCTGCGCGACCAGGCCGCCCGCCGCCCCCACCAGCTCTCCGGCGGCCAGCGCCAGCGGGTCAACATCGCCCGCGCGCTGATGAACGACCCCACGGTGCTCCTGGTGGACGAACCCACCAGCGCCCTCGACCACGAACGCGGCGCCGCCGTCCTCGACCTGATTACCGACCTCACCCACCGCCGGGCCACCGCCACCGTCCTGGTCACCCACGACCGCACCCACCTGACGGCCGTCGACCAGATCGCCGAGGTCCACGACGGCAGGCTGACCCTGCCCGCGGCGGCGGTCTGACCTAGTTCTTGGCCGTCAGCACGTCGTCCACCGAGAGCGTCACCGACGCTCCGATCGACTCCGGCAGGATGAACGACTGCCCGGGGTGGTGGACGGCGTGCACGCGGTACTCGCCGTCCCGCGGGTCGGTCAGGGCCATGACCTCCTGGCTGCCGATGTCGAGAGCATCATCGTAGAACCCGGGCATCTCCCGACGCCCGATCCTCGCTCCTCACCCGAACGAGCGGTTCGGCCCCTACCGGGACCGCAGCCGCAGGGCCGAGGGCTCCGGCTCGGCGGGCTTCTCCTCGCCGGCCCACAGGGAGCGGACGTGGCTGAGGTGGCGGGTCATGCAGGCCTCCGCCCCGGCCGAGTCACCGGCCAGCAGCAGGTCCAGCAGCTCCAGGTGCTCCTGGGCCGAGGAGACCAGCTCGCCGCGCTCGTCGAGCCGGTTGAGGCCGTACAGGCGCGAGCGCTTGCGCAGGTCGCCGACGACCTCGACCAGCCGGGTGTTGCCGGCCAGGCCCAGGAGGTCCAGGTGGAACTGGCGGTCGGCCTCCAGGTAGCCGATCAGGTCGTGCTTGCGGGCCGCCGCGACGATCGCCTCGGCCTGCGGGCGCAGCCGCTCCAGCTGCTCCTCGGTGGCGGTGCGGGCCACCCGGCCGACGGTCGGGACCTCGATCAGGGCGCGGATCTCGGTGAAGTCGTCGAGGTCGCGGTCGGTCAGCTCGGTGACCCGGAAGCCCTTGTTGCGGACGGCCTCGACCAGGCCCTCGCGGGCGAGGTCGAGCATGGCCTCGCGGACCGGGGTCGCGGAGACGCCGAAATCGGCGGCGAGCGCGGGCGCGGAGTAGACCACGCCGGGGCGCAGCTCGCCGGAGATCAGGGCCGCCCGGAGTGCGTGGGCGACCTGGTCGCGAAGCCGCTCCTGTACGGAGATCAGGGTGCGGGATTTGAGGTCGGCCATGGTGTTCCTCCGGGTGGGTGCAGAACACCAGCGTACAATGTCACGTTACGTTGCGTGCGCAACAGCCAGTGATTCGAACACCCTTCACGGGCCCGCCGCGACGCCCCCTCGTACCCCCGAAAGCCATGGTGGCAGCGGCCGCCGGCCGTGACAACGGCCGACGGCACACGATCTTCGGGCCCGCCTCCGGGCCCGCACGGAGGGCTACGCCCGACGGAACTGCCCCACCAGCGTGCTCAGGCTCGCCGCGCCGTTCCCGGCCTCGACGCCCCGCCGAACCGCCTCCGCCAGGACGGCCGGCAGCGCGCCGTCCACTCCGGAGGCCTCCGCGGTGTGCCGGACGTGCTCGATGCTCGCCAGCGCCATCGCCAGCCGGTCGACGTCCCCGCGGTGGTCCCCGGCGGTGATCCGCGGCGCGTAGAACGCCTGGAAGCCGGGCATCGAGGCGGCGGTCGAGTTCAGGTACGGAAGGAACTCCTCGGCCGGGATCCCGTTGGCCTCGGCGATCGCCGTGGCGTGCAGGTAGCCGACCATCGAGGTCCAGAACAGGTCCATCTGGATCTGGTAGTACAGCTGCGCCAGCCCGGGGTCGTCGCCCCGGTAGTCGGCCCCGGTGAGCACCTCCAGGGCGGCCCGGTGCCGCCGGAACGGCTCGACCGGGCCACTGTAGAAGGTGGACGACCCGGGGCTGCCGATGCCCGACGGCGGCACCTGCACCCCTCCGGTCAGGTGGACGGCGCCGTGCTCGGCCAGCCGGCGGGCGGCCTCGCGGGCCCGCCCGGGGGTGTCGGAGCTGAGGTTGGCGACGACCTTCCCGCGCAGTGCCGGCTCGACCGACTCCAGCACCTCGAACACCGCGTCGTAGTCGGTGAGGCTGAGCACCACCAGTTCGTTCGCCGCCACCGCCGCCTCGGCGCCGGGCGCCAACCGCGCGCCCCGGGCGACGAGTTCCCCGGCCCGCGCGGCCGTGCGGTTCCACACCGTGACGTCGTACCCGGCGTCCAGGTACGCCCCGGCCATGGCCTGCCCCATCGGACCGAGCCCGATCACCGTCACGGACCGCTTCGACTGCCGCTCAACGGACATGAGTCTTCCCCTCCACTGGACCAAACCTTCTGGAACGAACGCTCTATTCAGAGCGCCGGGCCGACGCTAGCACAGGACTGGAACGAACGCTCTACTCAGAATCTCGGCTAGGATCGCGGCGTGAAGACGCCCGAGAGAGCCGACGCGAAGACCGGGACCGGCCCGAAGACCGGGGCGAAACCCGGCACCCGCGAGCGGATCGTCCGGTCCACCGCCCGGCTGCTGCAGCGCCAGGGGTACGAGGGCACCGGGATCAAGCAGATCTCCCGCGAGGCCGAGGCCACCCTCGGCTCCGTCTACCACTTCTTCCCCGGCGGCAAGCAGGAGCTGGCCGCCGAGGCGATCCGGCACGGCGACGAGGAGTTCGCCGTCCTGCTGCGCGCCGGGCTCGGCTCCTCGCCGGACCTGGGCACCGCGATGACCTCCTGCACCCGGCTGCTCGCCACCGAACTGCGCGAGTCCGACTGGCAGGACGGCTGCCCGATCACCAGCACCGCCCTGGAGACGATCGGCCGGGTGCCGGTGATCGAGGAGGCGGTCGCCGAGGCCTTCGCCAACTGGCGGGCCCTCGTGACGGACCGGCTGCGCGCCGCCGGCATCGGCGAGGAGGACGCCCGCGAGCTGGCCGGCACGGTGATCAGCGCCCTGGAGGGCGCCGAGCTCGCCGCCCAGGTCGCCCGCAGCGAGGAGCCGTTGCTGGTCACCGGCAAGCACCTGGCCCGGCTGGTCACCGCCTACGCCGACGACCGGGCCTGACACCGGGGCACCGAGGCAGCGGGGCACCGAGGCACCGGGGTACCGAGGCAGCGGGAGACCGGGAGACCGCAGCAGCGAACCCGGCCGGGAAAACGCGAGGAGCCGGCGCAGCGGGGGATCCCTTCCCGCTGCGCCGGCTCCGGTTCCACAACTCCCGACCACCGACAGGAGTAACGGACTTGGGAATCGACATGGCGCTGTACGACGGCCGCCCGAACGACGGCCGCCGCACCCGCCCCCGGATGCTGCACCTTTCGAGCCCCGGCGAGGCCCTCACCATCGCCCTGGCCCGGCACACCGATCCGGCGCACCACCGGCTCGGCCGGATCGACCCGTACGGCGACACCCTGTTCAACGAGCAGGACGCCGGCGCCGCCTTCGAGGAGGCCACCGCACTGCTCGCCCGCTGCACCACCGAGGAGCAGCGGGCGGCCGTCCGCGACCTGCGCAACCTGCTCGCCAACTGCACAGCCATCCCGGGGAGTTGGCTGGCCTTCCACGGAGACTGAGCGGCTACTGCCGCCGGTGCACCTCCGCCGCGACGGCCAGGTCCTGCCAGGCCATCCCGACGCTCTTGAAGAACCGCGGCCGCCCGTCCGGCACCAGCGCGTCGCCGCGCACCAGCTCGGCGAGGTTCCACAGCTGCCGCCCGGACACGCCCGCCATCAGCAGGTCCCCGGCCTCCCGGGCCGCGACGCCGCGCGCCTCCACGTACAGCTCGGCCCGCCGGACCAGCAGCTCGTCCACCTCCCGGGCGTCCGGCTCGTGCGAGCCGACCGCCGCCACCGCCGCGTGCGCCGGCACCAGGGCGCCGTCGAACAGCGGGGTGCGCGCGGTGGTGCAGCAGACCACCAGGTCCGCGTCGCGGACCGCCCGCGGGCCGCCGACCTCGGCCGCCAGTCCGAGCCCCCGCCCGTACTCCGCCAGGGCCTGCGCCCGTTCGGCGTTGCGCGCCACCACGGTGAGCCGGCGCAGCGGGCGGACGGCGAGCAGGGCGTCCAGGTGTCCGTACGCCTGCGGCCCGGAGCCGAACAGCACCAGGTGTTCGGCCTCCGGCACGGCCAGCCGGCGCAGCGCGGCCGCGGTGACGGCGGGCGTGCGCAGCGCGGTGAGCGCGGCACCGTCCAGCAGGGCGAGCGGCTGCAGGGTGGGCCCGTCCAGCAGCAGGTAGCTGCCGGTGATCCGGGGCAGCCCCCGCTCGGGATTGGCGGGCGCGACCCCGGCGATCTTCACTCCGGCGTACGGCCCGGCGGCGGCCGGCATCAGCAGCAGTTCCCCGGCGGGGACGGGTACGGCCGACCGGGCGGGTGCCGCCTCCGGGTCGAACCCGTCCAGCAGCACCCGCTCGATCGCCTCCACCGCCTCGGCGGGCCCGACCCCGCCGGTGCCCGCCACGGCGTACCGGAGCGGCACGACGGCCGTACCGGGCAGTGCGGTCGGGCTCACAGCAGGAACCCCGCTCCCAGTTCGTCGCCCGGCTCCAGGACGAAGCCGTGCTCGCCGGTGCGGTGGGCCGTCCCGCCGACCTCGGTGACCACGCCCTCGCCGTGCGGGTCGCCGCCCGCGAGGAAGCGGCCGGTGAAGACCGTGCCGATGATCGACTCGTGCCGCAGCGGCTCGCCGGGGGCCAGCCGGCCCTCGGCGGCGAGCACCGCGAGCCGGGCGGAGGTGCCGGAGCCGCAGGGCGAGCGGTCGATCTGGCCGTCGGCGAAGACGGTGACGTTCCGCTGGTTCAACACTCCGTCCGCCGAGGGGAGTTCGTCGTACAGCACCACCCCGTACACGCCCGAAAGCCGGGGGTCCGTCGGGTGCGCGACCGCCTGGGCATCGGCCAGCGCCGCCCTGATCTCCCGCCCCACGGCGGTGAGTTCGGGCAGCTGGGCCGGTTCCACGGCGAGCCCGAGGGCGGCGGCCGGCACCGAGGCGTAGCAGGCGCCGGAGTGCGCGACGGCGACCTCCACGGTGCCGCGCGAGGTCTCCACCGGCAGCTTCAGCGCGGTCACCCGGCTGGGCACGTTGCGGAAGGTCACCCCGGTGGTCCGCCCGCCGCTCCGGTGCACCAGGGCGGTGACCCGGCCGGACGGCACGTCGATCCGCACCCGCGCCACGCCGTCGGCGGGGGCCGGGACGAGCCCGGAGTCCACCGCCCAGGCGCCGAGCGCGATGGTGCCGTGCCCGCAGGCGGTGGAGTAGCCGTCCTTGTGCCAGAACAGCACGCCCAGGTGCGCCTCGTCGTCGTCCGGCGGCACCAGGAAGCCGCCGTACATCCCGGCGTGGCCGCGGGGTTCCCGGCTGAGCAGCTGCCGGACGTCGTCCAGCGCGCTCGGCCGGGGGGAGGTCGCGCTGCCGCCCGAGCCGATCGCGATGGCGCGGCGCTCGGCGACGCTGTCGCCGGGGATCGGCGGCACGCCGTCCAGCACGATCCGGAACGGCTCGCCGGCCGTGTGGTAGTCGACGGTGCGGACGAACATCAGGCGCCACCGCCCGGCAGCACGCTGACGGTCCGGCTGACGGTGTAGAAGTCCAGGGCCGCCTGCCCCTGCTCGCGGTCGCCGTGGCTCGCGCCCTTGGCCCCGCCGAAGGGCAGGTGGAAGTCGACGCCGCTGGACGGGGCGTTGACCCGGATCATGCCCGCGTCCAGCCGGTCGGCGGCGGCCAGCGCCACGTCCAGGCCGCGGGTGTGCACGGAGGTGGAGAGGCTGTGCGGGGTGTCGTTGGCCAGCGCGATGGCCTCGTCCAGGTCGGCCGCGGCGTGCAGCACCGCGACCGGGCCGAAGAACTCCTCGCGCGCCAGCGGGTGTTCGGCCGGCACCTCGGCGAGCAGGGTCGGCTCGACATACCAGCCGGCCCGCTCGGGCACCCCGCCGCCCGCCAGGACGACGGCCCCGGACTCGACCGCCGAGGCGACGGCCCCGGTCAGCCGCTCCCTGGCCGCGGCGTTGATCACCGGCCCGCAGACCGCGTCGTCGACCGCCGCCAGCGCCTTGACCAGCGCCTCGCGCAGCGGCTCGTACGCGGCGCCGACCGCGATCACCCGGCTGGTGGCGGTGCACTTCTGCCCGGCGTACCCGGCGATGGCCGCGGCGATGTGCCCGGCGGCCTGCGCGATGTCGGCGTCCGGCAGCACCAGCGCGGCGTTCAGCCCGCCGAGTTCGGCCTGCACCGGCACCCCGCGCTCGGTCGCGGCCCGCACCACGGCCCGGCCGACGCCGGTCGAGCCGGTGAAGGAGACCACGTCCACGGCGTCGACCAGCGCCGCGCCCTCCTCCGCCCCGCCGGGCAGCACGGTGAACACGTCCTCGGGCAGCCCGGCCAGCTCCGCCAGCCGCAGCGCGCAGGCGGTCGCCTCGGGCGCCGGCTTGAGCACCACCGCGTTGCCGACGGCGAGGGCCGGCGCGGCCTTCCAGGTCGGGATCGCCAGCGGGAAGTTCCACGGCGTGATCAGCCCGGCCACGCCGTACGGGCGGCGCCGGGTGAGCAGCAGCCCGGGCCCGGCGGCGGGCTCGTGCACGGCCCCGGAGGGCGCGTACGGGGCCTGCGCGTAGTAGCGCCAGATCGCCGCGGTGCGGGCGACCTCGCCGAGCGCCTCGGCCGACGGCTTGCCGACCTCGCGCACGATCAGCGCGGCCAGCTCGTGGGCGTGCGCCTCCACGGCGTCCGCGATCCGGCCGAGCGCCGCCGACCGGGCGCCCGCCCCGGCGGCGAGCCAGTCGCCCTGCGCCGCCCGGGCCCGCCCGACGGCGGCCCGCACGGCCTCGGCGCCGGGCTCCTCGACGGCGACGACGAGGTCGTCCGGGTCGGCGGGGTTGTACGAGGTGATGGTCACAGCCAGCAGCCCTTCGAGGGAGGTACGGGGACGAAGGAGGTAGGTGGGGTCAGAGCAGGAAGCCCGCCGGGAACGGGTCGCTCGGGTCGAGGAAGTACTGGGCGGTGCCGGTGACCCAGGCCCGCCCGGTGACGGTGGGCACCACGGCGGGCCGTCCGGCCACCTCGGTCTCCTCGACCAGCCGCCCGGTGAAGGTGGTCCCGATGAAGGAGTCGTTGCGGAAGTCCCGTCCGAGCGGCAGTTCGCCGCGCGCGTGCAGCTGGGCCATCCGCGCCGAGGTGCCGGTGCCGCAGGGCGAGCGGTCGAACCAGCCGGGGTGGATGGCCATCGCGTGCCGGGAGTGCTCGGCGGTGGAGCCGGGGGCGAGCAGCTGGACGTGGTGGCAGCTGTGGATGGACGGGTTCTCCGGGTGCACCGGCTTGTCCGGGCTCGCGTTGATCGCGTCCATCATCGCCAGGCCGGCGTCCAGGATCTCCTGCTTGCGCTCGCGCTCGAAGGGCAGTCCGAACTCGGCGAGCGGCAGGATGGCGTAGAAGTTGCCGCCGTACGCGAGGTCGTAGTTCACCGTGCCGTAGCCGGGCACCTCGATCTTGCGGTCCAGGGCGACGGAGTAGGAGGGCACGTTGCGGATGGTCACCGCCTTGGCGGCGCCGTCCTCGACGCGCACCTCGGCGACCACCAGCCCGGCCGGGGTGTCCAGCCGCACGGTGGTGACCGGCTCGACCACCGGGACCATCCCCGTCTCGACCAGCACGGTGGCGACCCCGATGGTGCCGTGCCCGCACATCGGCAGCAGCCCGGAGACCTCGATGTAGAGCACCCCGAAGTCGGCGTCCGGGCGGGTCGGCGGCTGGAGGATCGCGCCGCTCATCGCCGCGTGGCCGCGCGGCTCGTACATCAGCAGGGTGCGGAAGTGGTCCAGGTGCTGCTGGAAGTGCACCCGGCGCTCGGCCATGGTGGCGCCGGGGATGACGCCGAAGCCGCCGGTGATCACCCGGGTCGGCATGCCCTCGGTGTGCGAGTCGACGGCGTGGAACACGTGACGGCTCCGCATGGGTCACAACTCCCGTACAGGTTCGGATGGTGGGGGTGGGCCGGGCCGGCTGCCGCCGCAGCCGGCCCGGAGGCCCGGGGCCCGGAATCGTCCGGGCGGGGGGATCAGACCAGGCCGTCGGCCAGCGCCTTCTCGGTGGCCGCGCGGACGGCCGCCTCGATCTCGGGGGTGAGCGGCTGGCGCGGGGCGCGGACCGGGCCGCCGGGACGCCCGGCGATGTCCATGGAGAGCTTGATGGCCTGGACGAACTCGGTCTTGGAGTCCCAGCGCAGCAGCGAGTGCAGCGACTTGTAGAGCGGCAGCGCGTTCTCCAGGTCCTTGGAGACGGCGGCGTCGTAGAGCGCCACCGACGCGGCCGGCAGGGCGTTCGGGTAGCCGGCGATCCAGCCGACCGCGCCCGCGAGCGCCAGCTCCAGCAGCACGTCGTCGGCGCCGATCAGCAGGTCCAGCCCGGGGGCCAGCTCGGCGATCTCGTAGGCCCGGCGGACGTCGCCGCTGAACTCCTTGACGGCGACGATCGAGCCCTCGGCGTGCAGCTGGGCGAGCAGCGAGGGGACGAGGTCGACCTTGGTGTCGATCGGGTTGTTGTACGCCACGATCGGCAGGCCGGCCTTGGCGACCTCGGCGTAGTGGGCCCGCACCGAGGCGTGGTCGGCCCGGTAGGCGTTCGGCGGCAGCAGCAGGACGGAGCCGGCGCCGGCCTCGGCGGCCTGCTCGGCCCAGCGGCGGGACTCGGCGCTGCCGTAGGCGGCCACGCCGGGCATGACCCGGGAGCCGTCGCCGGCCGCCTCGACGGCGACCTCGACGACCTTGGCGCGCTCCTCGGCGGTGAGCGTCTGGTACTCGCCCAGCGAGCCGTTGGGGACGACGCCCTCGCAGCCGGAGTCGATCAGCCAGCGGACGTGCTCGGCGTAGGCGTCGTAGTCGACGGAGTGGTCCGGGCGCAGCGGAAGCGTGGTGGCGACCATGATGCCGCGCCAGGGACGGGTGGTGTCGTGCTGGGTGGTGGACACATGAGCTCCTTGATGAGGTGTGACATTTTACTAGAGCGGGCAGGCCGGAGACAAGGTCCCCGGCCCACCGTTCGGCGGCGGACCGGTTACGCCTCGGGCGCGGGCCCGGCGGCCAACTGGGAGAGCGGCACCGGACAACCCAGTGGCCGCCGGTCCGGCCCCGGCTCACCCGAACCGGCCAGGCAAGCCACGGCCGGACCGCACATCCGGCCCTGGCACCAGCCCATCCCGGCCCGGGTGAGCAGCTTGACGGTGCGCGGATCGCCCGCGCCCAGCTCGTCGACGGCCTCCCGGATCGCCGCGACCGGCACCTCCTCGCACCGGCACACGTCGGTGTCCGGGCTCAGCCAGCCGGTCCAGCCGGGCCCCGGCCGGTGGGCGGCGGCCATCAGGCCGGCGAAGGCCCGCAGCCGCGAGCGGCGGCGCAGCAGCGCGGCCGCGGGCAGCTCCCCGGCCACCGCGTGGGCGGCCAGCTCGCCCTCGGCGAGCGCGAGGTCCGCGCCGCCGACGCCGTTGGTCTCCCCCGCCGACCAGAGGCCGGGCACGCTGGTGCGCAGCCGGGCGTCGACCTCCAGCGCGACGGCGCCGTCCGGCCCGGTCACGGTCCGCGCGCCCAGCTCGGTGGCCAGGTCGATCTGCGGCAGCAGGCCGTGGCCGACGGCGAGCGCGTCGCAGTCGATCCGCCGCCCGGTGCCGGGCACCGGCCGCCAGTCGGCGTCCAGCCGGGCCACCGTGACGCCGGTGACCCGGTCCGTCCCGTGCGCCTCGACCACCGCGCTGCGCGGGCGCAGCCGCACGCCGTGCCGCAGCAGCGCGCCACCGTGCCCGGCGCCCTCGACCAGCTTGCCGGGGACGCCCGCCAGCACATCGGGGCGCCGCACGTACCCGAGGTAGGCGGTGGCCTCGACCACGGCGGGCACCTCGGCCCCGGCGGTGACCAGCGAGGAGGCGGCCGCGAGCAGCAGCGGGCCGCTGCCGGCCACCACGATCCGCTTCCCGGGCAGCACCAGCCCGGCCTTGAGCATGGCCTGGGCGCCGCCCGCGGTGACCACCCCGGGCAGGGTCCAGCCGGGGAACGGCAGCTGCCGCTCGTACGCGCCGGTGGCGAGCAGCACCGACCGGGACCGGACGGTGGCCCGGTCGGTGCTCTCCGGCCCGCGGGTGACGTGCGCCGCGAAGCCGTCGCCGGTGCGCTCCAGCGCCCAGACATGGTGCCCGGCCAGGAAGGCGGCCCGCCCGGCGCGCTCGTGCGCGTCGAGCCGGCCGGCCAGACCGGTGTAGGCGGACCAGTGGTGGTGCAGCCGGTCGGGGCGGGCCGCGCCGAGGCCGGGCGCCGGGTGGCGGTAGTACTGCCCGCCGGTGCTCTGTCCGCCGTCCAGCAGGGCGCAGCGCAGCCCGAGGTCGGCGGCGGTGACGGCGGCGGCCAGCCCGGCCGGGCCGGCGCCCACCACGACGAGGTCGAAGGTCTCAGACGGCGAGGTCGGCACGGCCGTGGCCCTCCTGGGTGGTGACGGTGGTGCCGGGCTCGGCGGGGAGCAGGCAGGTGCGCTGGTTGGGGCGGCCGTCGACGGTGGCCAGGCAGTCGAAGCAGGCGCCGATCCCGCAGAACGCCCCGCGCGGCCTGCCGCCGACCCGGGTGGTGCGCCAGGCGAGCACGCCGTCGGCCCAGAGCGCGGCGGCGATCGACTGCCCGGGCAGCGCGGGGACGGGCCGCCCGTCGAACTCGATGTGGTGGGCGGGCCCTGGCTCGGCCTCGACCAGCCCGGCGGGGGTGCGGCGGCGCATCGGCGGCTTCTCCAATCCTGGACGGAATCTCATGTCTGGCGGTCGCGGGGCCGGTGGTCGCCCGGCCGGGCCGTCACCCGGCCGGGCTGTCCTCGGCGGGGCTGCCTTCGGCGGGGCTGTCCTCGGCGGGGCTGCCACTCGGCAGGAACCGGTCCGCCCGGAACGGCGCGACGTCCAGCTCCGGCCGCTTGCCGGTGAGCTGCTCGCTGATCAGCAGACCGGTCGCCGGGGCCAGCCCGATGCCGGCCCCCTCGTGCCCGCAGGCGTGGTACAGCCCGGGCACCCTGGGGTCCGCCCCGATGGCCGGCAGGTGGTCCGGCAGGTACGGGCGGAAGCCCCGGTAGGTGCGCATCACGGTGACTCCGGCGAGCACCGGGAACAGCGCGGCGGCCTGGGCGGCGAGCCGGCTCAGCACCTCCTGGGAGAGCGTGCGGTCGAAGCCGACCCGCTCCCGGCTGGCGCCGATCAGCACCGGCCCGCCCGGGGTGCCCTCGATCACGGCGGAGGTCTCCAGCCCGGCGGATCCGCTGGCCACGTTGGCGACGTAGTCGGCCGCGTAGACCTTGTGCCGCACGACCCGCGGCAGCGGCTCGGTGACCAGCACGAAGCCGCGCCGGGGCAGCACCGGCAGGTGCACCCCGGCCAGTGCGGCCAGCTCGCCGCCCCAGGTGCCGGCCGCGTTCACCACGGCACCGGCGGCCAGGCCGCGCCGGTCGGTCCGCACGCCGCGCACGGCGCCGTCCGGGCCCCGGTCGATGGCGGTGACGCTCTCCCCGGTGATCAGCCGGGCGCCCATCCGGCGGGCCTCGCGCAGCAGGTGGGCGGCGGCGAGGGCGGGCTGGACCTGGGCGTCCTGCGGGTAGTGGAAGCCGCCGGCCAGGCCCTCGGCCAGGTGCGGCTCCAGCTCGCGCAGCCGCTCGCCGGGCACCTCCTCGGCCTCGACCCCGACGGCCCGCTGCCCGGCGGCGAAGGCCCGCAGCGCGTCCTGTCCGGCGGCGGTGGAGGCGACCACCACGCCGCCCTTGGGCTCGTACTCGACGGCCGGGCCGAGCCGCTCGGCGAGTTCGCGCCAGAGCCGGGTGCTGAGCAGGGCGAGGTCGAGTTCGGGGCCGGGTTCCTTGTCGGAGACCAGCAGGTTGCCCTCGCCCGCGCCGGTGGTGCCGCCGGCCACCGGGCCGCGGTCCACGACGGCGACGGCGAGCCCGGCGCGGGCGGCGTAGTAGGCGCAGGCGGCGCCGACCACACCGGCGCCGACCACGACGACGTCCAGGGGAGGTCTCTCGGTCTTCAGCACGTCAGTAATATGTCACATGCCATGAGAGCTGCCAAGCCCGCCGCCCGAAACCGGGAGCGCCCCCGACCAGCGGAAAGTCCCGAACGCCGAGGAGCCCCGGCCCACCGCTCGGCAGAGCGGCGGACCGGGGCTCCCTCAGGGCCTACCGGCTCGGGCGGCTCAGGTGATGTCGTCCATCTCCTCGCGGCGGGACGCCGGCACCGCCGTGCCGGCCGCCGGGGCCGCCGAGGCCTCGACGGACTCCGCACCGGCCACCGGCTGCACCGAGAGGTCCAGGTGCGAGGCCTCCTCGTCGTCCAGCCCCGCGTCCGGGTTGCGGCGCGCCTTCCGCTTGTCGTTGAAGAGGGCGATCGCCACCGCGATGAAGTACAGCCCCCAGATCGGCGCGGCCAGCGCCAGCATGCTCAGCGGGTCGGCACTCGGCGTGGCGAAGGCCGCGAACACCGTGATGCCCATGACCATGCCGCGCCACCAGCCCAGCAGCCGCTTGCCGGTGACCATGCCGATGACGTTCAGCATCACCAGCAGCAGCGGGAACTCGAAGGCCAGACCGAAGACCAGCACCATCCTGGTGGCGATGTCGAAGTAGTCCTCGGGCGGCAGGATCGGCGTGGTGTTGTTCGGGGTGAACGAGATCAGCACGTCGATCGTGGTCGGCAGCACCAGGATGGCCACGGCCACACCGGCCAGGAAGAGCGGCGTCCCGCAGAGCAGGAAGACGACCGTGTACTTCTTCTCGTGCTTGTGCAGGCCGGGCGCCACGAAGGCCCAGACCTGGTAGAGCCAGATCGGCACGGTCGCGACCACACCGGCCGTCAGGGCCACCTTGAGCATCCAGGTGAAACCGGCGGTCAGACCGATGTTGGAGACCTGGGCGCACTTGCCGTGGTAGTGCTTGGCCAGCTCCGGGGTGTTGCACTGCGGCAGCGGCTTCAGCAGCAGGTCCTCGAGCTGCTTGTGGTAGATCGCCGCCACGATGGTGATCACCACGATCGCCAGGACCGACTTGACCACGCGGTTGCGCAGTTCCCGCAGGTGGTCGGCGAGGGCCATCCGCCCCTCAGGATCCTTTGACGCCTTCGGCGCCTTGGAGAGCTTGCTCAACCCCGGTCCTCAACTCGTGCGTGGGGGCCCGCCGGTCGACGGGCCTCCGAAGTCGCGTACGTCACGTGCGCCGCGCTCAGTGCGGGCGGTCGCCGTCGGGCGCGGAGGCCCCGGCGGCGGACTCGTTCACCGGACGGGCCGTGGCCGCCGCGCCCGGGGCGGACCGGACGGTCTTGCCCGCACCACCGTCGACCGGAGCCGGAGCGGGAGCGGGCTGGGCCGGCTGCTCGGACTCGCCGTCCGAACGCATCGCCTGCGCCTCGCTCTTCAGGATCCGCATCGACTTGCCCAGCGAGCGCGCCAGGTCCGGCAGCCGCTTGGCTCCGAACAGCACGATGGCGAGAACCACGATCACCACGATCGCGGTCATCGAGATGCGCATGCGCGACCACCTTCAGTCATGGCGGCCCGACGGGCCGTCCGCTGCGGATGGTAACCGCTGCGGATGACGCCACGACGACGGCCGCCCGAACAGGACAGCGGCCCCCGGAACGCGGTTCAGGAGCCACCTCAGAGCGTAACCCGACCCCACCCGCGCGCAGCAGCCCCCGTACCGCCGCCGGCCCGGCCGTGCTATGCGGAACTACGCGACCGGGACGGTCCGCTCCTCGACCGGGGCGTTCGCCGCCGGTATCGCCTCCGCCAGGTCCTCGGCCGCCGCGGCCAGTGCCCGCGAGGCCCGGTCCACGCCCTTGGCCAGCGCCCGCACGTCCAGCCAGAGCCGGATCGCGAGGACCCCGAGGACCAGCAGGCCCGCGGTGGCGAGCAGGACGGCGGCGACGAGCATCCAGGACATGCGCCCCACCCTATACGGGGGTCACCCCTCCGCCGGGACGAGCCGCATGGTGCGCACCCCGGCCCCGGTGAGCGCCTCGACGATCTTCTCCCCGGCCGGCTTGCGCACCGCCGCCCCGCACCGCGGGCAGCCGAAGCTGTAGTGCGCCTGGGCCGGGGTGCGACCGAGGGTCAGGCGGAAGTCCTCGGCCGGGAGCTCCACCTTCTCCCGGCATTCGGAGCAGTACACCTTGAATCTGGTCCCGGGTTCCACCGCTCAGACCCGCCCCTCCCCGTAGGCGGCCAGCGCCTCCCGCCCGGCCGAGCGCGCCTGCTCGGCCAGTTCGGGCGGCGAGACGATCCGGCCGTCCCGGCCCAGCCGCAGCGCCAGCGGGCGCAGCTGGGAGGGGTCGGCACTGCGCAGGGTGATCCGCAGCCCGCCGTCGGGCAGTTCCTCGGCCCGGTCGTGGGTGTAGTACTCGGCCACCCAGCGCCCGCCGGAGGAGACCTCGACGACCACCTCCGGGTCGTCCGCCGCCGGGTTGACCAGCCCGCCGCTGAGGTCGCGCGGCTCGCGCCGGGGCGGGTCGGCCGGGACGTCCAGGACGCGGATCTCGGCGACCCGGTCGAGCCGGAACATCCGGTGGTCCTCGGAGGTGCGGCACCAGGCCTCGAGGTAGGTGTGGCCCTCGGTGAGCAGCCGGATCGGGTCGACCTCCCGCTCGGTCATCCCGCCGCGCCCGTGCGAGTAGTAGCGCAGCCAGAGCCGGCGGCCCTCGCTGAGCGCGCGGTCGATGTCGGCGAAGACGTGGCTCTCCGCCTCGAAGGTCACGCCGACCCTGGCGCTGCCCTCGGCGCTCTCCCCCGCCGCGTTCTCGATCTTGGCGACGGCCCGGGTGAGCGCCTCGCGGTCCCCGGCCCGCAGGCCCGGCAGCCCGGCCACCGCGCGGGCGGCCACCAGCAGCGCGGTCGCCTCGTCGGCGGCCAGCCGCAGCGGCTGGGCCACGTCGTCGACGTTGTGCCACCAGATCCGCTCGCCGTCGGTGTCGATGTCGAGCAGGTCGCCGCCGCGGAAGCTGGTGCCGCACATCGGCAGCACGTTGAGGTCCGCGATCAGCTCGCGCTCGCTGATCCCGAACGCCCGGGCCACCTCGGCGACCTCGGCCCCGGGCCGCTCGCGCAGGTAGGTGACCAGCGACAGCATCCGCCTGGTCTGGTCGATGGCGTTACTCATGCGTCCACCTCGCTGCGCTCGGCGGGCGCTTCGCACAGTACGCGCCCTTCCATGGCTCGCTCGCTCCGCTCGCTCACGCACCTTCTCCTTCAAGCCCCGCGACCGCCCGCAGCCGGTCGACCACATCCGCCCGCAGCTCCTCCGGCCCGAGCACCAGCACGTCCGGCCCGAACTCGGCCAGGTCCGCGCCCAGCCCGTTGCCGTACGGGATCTCCAGCTCGTCCCAGGCCTCGTCCACCCGGGTGCTGCTCAGCGCCTTGGTGCGCAGCGGGAAGCCGGCGCCCCGGCGGACCCGGACGGTCGCGGTGGCGGTGGCCCCCTCCCCCGCGAACTTCGCCACGGTGGCCCGGACGTCCACGTGCTCGGGCACGGTGCCGAGGAAGGCCCCGGACCGCGCCTTCACCCGGCCGGTGATCCGGCTGAGCCGGAACACCCGGGCGTCGCCCCGGTCGCGGTCGTACCCGGCCAGGTACCAGTGCCCGCGCCAGCACTCCAGCGCCCACGGCTCGACGCTGCGCTGCTCGACGGCGGCGGCGCCGGCCTTGCGGTACTCGAAGGTGACCGGACGGCGGTCCCGGGCGGCGGTGAGCAGCGGCTCGAACGCGGCCTCCCTGGCGGGGATGCGCGGCTCCAGGGCGGTACGGCCCTCGGCCTCGGTGAACGGCACCCCGGCCGCGCGCAGCTTCTGCAGGGCGCCGCTGGCCGCGCCGGACATCTTCGCCTGCTGCCAGACCCGGGCGGCCAGGGTCAGCGCGGCCGCCTCCTCGGCGTCCAGGGCGATCTCGGGCAGCCGGTTGCGGTCGGCCCGGGCCAGGTAGCCGAGCTCGCCGTCCAGGGTGCTCTCGTCGACGTCGATCACCAGGCCGAGCTCGCGCAGGTCGTCCTTGTCCCGCTCGAACATCCGGTTGAAGGCGTCCTCGCTGCTGGTCTGCCAGGCCTCGCGGTACGCCTCGATGGATTCCCGCAGCTCCTTCTTGGAGAGCGGACGTCTGGTGTTCATCAGGCACAGGGCGAGATTCATCAGCCGCTCTGCCTTGGCGATCGCCATCGCTGACCCTTCCGGTGTGCCGCGCCGCGCGCGGGGTGCGCCAACCGGGCGATCTCCACCCGGCGGGACCGACCGTACCGGTAGCGGTACGCACTGCAAAAGCCGCCTCCGGGAACGCCCCCGGACACGGCCGTGGGCCGGGCCCCCGAAGGGGTCCGGCCCACGGTCACGGCAGGCTCAGACGCCCAGCAGGTCGACCACGAAGATCAGGGTCGAGTGCGGCGGGATGGCCGGGGTCGGCGACTGGGCACCGTACGCCAGGCGCGACGGGATGGTCAGCTCGCGGCGGCCGCCGACCTTCATGCCGGCGACGCCCTGGTCCCAGCCCTTGATGACGCGGCCCTTGCCCAGCGGGAACTGGAACGGAGCGGTGCCCCGGTTCCAGCTCGCGTCGAACTCCTCGCCGGTCTCGAAGGTCACGCCGACGTAGCGGACGCTGACGACCTGGCCCGGCTTGGCCTCCTCGCCGTCACCGACGACGATGTCGCGGATCTGCAGCTCCGTCGGGGCGTCGCCGATCGGGAAGTCGATCTCGGGCTTCTCGTTGAGGTTGACGCTCACAGTCCCTCTTCTCACATTCGCTTGCATTCACGACCAAGCGGCGGGCACCCGTACCGGGTCCGCCCCGACAGAAGTCTCGGCAAACCACCGTACGCGCACCCGCCGCCCGTTCCGGTCCGGCCACACGGCCGGACCGGAAGGTCACACGTGCACCATTGTCACCCGAAAGTGGATCAGCCCTGACCGGCGTCGAGGATGTCCACCACGAAGACCAGCGTCGCGCCGGGCGGGATGTCGCCCTGGCCCTTGTCGCCGTAACCCAGCGAGGCGGGGATCACCAGCTCGACCCGGCTGCCGACGGTCTGGCCCTCCAGGCCCTGGTCCCAGCCCTGGATGACCTGGCCGCCGCCGACCGGGAAGGTGAACGCCTGGCCCTTGCTGAGCGAGGAGTCGAACACCTTGCCGTCCTTGAACAGCGCGCCGGTGTACTGGACGACGACCTTCTCGCCCTTCGCCACCACCGGCCCGGTGCCCTTGATCAGGACGTGCGACTTCAGCTCGGTCGGGTCCTTCGCCCCGGCCACCGGGGTGATCTCGGCCGGCTTCTTGCCGTTGTCCTTGACCTGCGGGAAGTCCGCCGGCGGCGGGGTGACCGTTCCGCTCACCACGGAGTCGGGCGCGTTGGCGTTGCGGATGTCGATCACGAAGATCAGGTCGTCCTTGGGGCCGATCGACATGTCGGCCTTGCCCTGGGCGCCGAACGCGGCGGCCGGCGGGGCCACCACCAGCAGCCGGCTGCCGGCCTTCTTGCCGATCACGGCCTGGTCCAGGGCCGGGATCAGCGAGTCGGTGCCGGCCTGGAAGATCTGCGGCTTCCCGTTGGCGTCGTACGAGCTCGGGATGTCCTTGCCGGTGTTCCAGTCCTTGGCGGTGTAGTCCACCGAGGCCCAGGAGTTCTTCTCGACCTTGGCGCCGCTGCCCTCGGTGAGCACCTTGACCACGAAGGAGCCGTCGGAGGCCTCGCCCGGCACCTGGATCTCGGCCTTCTTGCCGAAGTCGCCGGCGACCGTCGGCAGCACCTTGGCGCTGTCCTTGATCGGCGGGACCGGGTCGGCGGTCGGCGTGGGCGGCGCGGTCTTGGCCGCGTCCGGCTTGGCCGCGGCGCTGTCCTTGGAGCCGTCCTTGTTCACCATGTAGAGCGTGACGCCACTGCCGACCAGCAGCAGGGCGATCACCGTGCCGAGGATCACACCCAGCTTGCCGACACCGGGCGGGTTCTCGTCGTACCCGGCCTCCGAGGTGTCGGACTTGCGCACGTTGGAGGCGAAGATCTGCGGGGCGTCGTCCGTCTTGGTCCCGCCCGGGGCGCGCGGCGCCTCGCCGGGCTGCGCCCAGCCGGCCTGCTGCGCCAGGATCGCCGGGGGGACGACGATCGACTCGCGGTCCCCGCCGACCGGGCCGCCGGGACGGGAGGCGGCCGGGTCCGCAGAGCCGTCGTTCGCCGCGGTGCCGGCCCCGCCCGGGCTCGGCGTCTTCTCAGTCATGACTCCCCATCCATCTCGCCACGAGGTCTTCCAGGTCTGCGCCCGGCGTGGGCACGCCGGCCTGCGGTCGCACCGCCCGCCCCAGGCCTCGGCGCCGGGCGGCGCCTGCCACAGTGCGTGGGCAGTATGACAGCTCAGGATGAGGGCGGACGCTTCGTTGTACGAGCGTCCGCCCAAGCGTACGGAATCCCCGGGGTGAGTTCGAGGGGCTGTGCCCGGTGGATCCCACCAGGCACAGCCCCGTCGATCCCCGCCGACCGCTAGACCGCTTCGAGGATGTCGATCACGAAGACCAGGGTCGAGTTCGCGGGCACCGAGCCCTGCGCCTTGTCCTGGTAGCCGAGCGCCGGCGGCACCACCAGCAGGACCCGGCTGCCGACGTTCTGCCCGACCAGGCCCTTGTCCCAGCCCTCGATCACGCTGCCGGTGCCGATCTGCACCGCCTGGGCTCCGCCGTGCGTCCAGGAGGAGTCGAACTGCTGGCCGTTGGCCCACAGCACCCCGGTGTACTGCACCACCAGGGTCTGCCCGCTCTTGACCTGCTTGCCCTCGCCCTTGATCAGCACCGCCTGCTGGAGCTCGTTCGGCGGGGCCTGCCCGGCCGGGATCGTGATCGTCGCCGGGGCCTTGCCGTTGTCCTTGACCTGCGGCATCGTCGCGGGCAGCTCGGTCATCGTCCCGCTCAGCGTGGAGTCCGGCGGCAGGCTCTCCATGATGTCCAGCACGAACACCACCGTGTCGCCCTTGTTGACGCCCAGCTGGGTGGAGCCCTGCTCGCCGAAGGCCGCCGCCGGCGGGGCCACCACCAGCAGCCGGGAGCCCACCTTCTTGCCGATCACGCTCTGGTCCAGCGCCGGCACCAGCTGTCCGCTGCCGGCCTGGTAGAGCTGCGGCTTGCCGTTGGCGTCGTACGAGCTGGGCAGGTCCTTGCCGGTGGTCCAGTCCTTGGCGGTGTAGTTGACCGTCACCCAGTCGCCCTTGTTGACGGTCGCCCGCTCGCCCTCGGTGACCGTGTTCACCACGAACTGGCCGCTGGGCTGCTGGCCCTCGGGGATGGTGATGGTGGCCTTGCTGCCGTACCCGCCACCCGAAAGGGTGGGCATCGGTGACGCCTCGCTGACCGGCGCCGGCACCGTCGGGGCGGCGCTCGCCGTGGTCGGCGTCGCCGGGCCGGCCGCCGGGGGGGAACTGCTGCAGGCGACCGCGAGCAGCAGCGGCAGGGTGAGAAGCAAACCGGCGGTGCGGCGCACGGTGGTCCTAACTGTCGGTCGAAGTCGGCTCTCCTGACTCGACGGACAGCGTATGCCCGGCACGCGTCCGGCCCCGGTAGACACCACCGGGGCCGGACGCCTCCTTGATCACAGCATTTTGGTCACCCTGAGTGACCGTTCGGCCTCAGTGGGTTCACATCCCCGCGATCAGCTTCTCCACCCGCTCGTCCACCGAACGGAACGGGTCCTTGCACAGCACCGTGCGCTGGGCCTGGTCGTTCAGCTTCAGGTGCACCCAGTCCACCGTGAAGTCCCGGCGCTGCTCCTGCGCCCGGCGGATGAAGTCCCCGCGCAGCCGCGCCCTGGTGGTCTGCGGCGGGATCGACTTGGCCTCGAAGGTCCTGAGGTCGGTGGTCACCCGCTGCGCCTGGCCCTTGCCCTGGAGCAGGTAGAACAGGCCGCGGCGACGGTGGATGTCGTGGTACGCGAGGTCGATCTGCGCCACCCGCGGGTTGGACATGCTCATCTGGTGCTTCTCGCGGTAGCGCTCGATGAGCTTGTACTTCATGATCCAGTCGATCTCCTGGGCCACCCCGTCCAGCCGCTCGGTGCGGACGGCCTCCAGGGTGCGGCCCCACAGGTCGAGCACCCGGGCGACCGTCCCGGTGTTGATGCCCTTGCGGTCCGCGAACTCCAGGGCCTTGGTGTAGTACTCCTCCTGGATGTCCAGCGCGCTGGCCTCCCGGCCGTTGGCGAGCCGCACCTGATGGGTGCCGGTGAGGTCGTGGCTGACCTCGCGGATCGCCCGGATCGGGTTCTCCAGGGTGAGGTCGCGCATCACCACGCCGGCCTCGATCAGCCGCAGCACCAGGTCGGTGGAGCCGACCTTGAGCAGCGTGGTGGTCTCGGACATGTTGGAGTCGCCGACGATCACGTGCAGCCGGCGGTAGCGCTCGGCGTCCGCGTGCGGCTCGTCCCGGGTGTTGATGATCGGTCGCGAGCGGGTGGTGGCGGAGCTGACGCCCTCCCAGATGTGCTCGGCCCGCTGGCTGACGCAGTACACCGCGCCGCGCGGGGTCTGGAGCACCTTGCCCGCGCCGCAGATCAGCTGGCGGGTGACCAGGAACGGGATCAGCACGTCGGCCAGCCGGGAGAACTCGCCGTGCCGGGCCACCAGGTAGTTCTCGTGGCAGCCGTAGGAGTTGCCGGCCGAGTCGGTGTTGTTCTTGAAGAGGTAGACGTCCCCCGCGATGCCCTCCTCGTGCAGCCGCCGCTCGGCGTCCACCAGGAGCCCTTCGAGGATGCGCTCGCCGGCCTTGTCGTGCGTCACCAGCTCGACGACGTCGTCGCACTCGGGGGTGGCGTACTCGGGGTGGGAGCCCACGTCGAGGTACAGGCGGGCGCCGTTGCGCAGGAAGACGTTGCTGCTGCGCCCCCAGGAGACGACCCGGCGGAACAGGTACCGCGCCACTTCGTCCGGCGACAGCCGCCGCTGCCCGCGGAACGTGCAGGTCACGCCGTACTCGTTCTCCAGCCCGAAAATCCGGCGGTCCATGAGCACTCCATTCTCTGTCGGAGCTGTCCGAAACCGCCTCCACGACGACTGGGCCGCCGCAGGGGCACCGGAGTCCCGTACGGGCGGCAGGCCGCCGTACGGGACTCCGCAGGAACTGCTACACCGGCGTGCCGTCCGCCGGGTTGTCCTCGTCGTCCGCCTCGGCGGACTGGTCACCGTCGAGCAGCCGGCCCAGCTGGTTGCCCAGGATCCGCTTGAACTTGCGCTGCTGGAACCGCTGGCGGTCGAGGACCGCGACCTCCAGCTGCTCCGTCGTGAGGCTGCGCGGGCTGCCGCCGCTGGGGTCCCGGGCGAGCGAGTCCACGGCGAGCCTCACCGCCTCGGTGAGGCTCATGCCGGCCCGGTGGCGCTGGCCCAGGTAGTTGCCGATCGAGTCGGCGTTGCCGCCGACCACCACGTAGTTCTTCTCGTCGACGACCGAGCCGTCCGGCGTGAGCCGGTAGATCTGGTCGTTGTCGGAGGTGCGGCCGACCTCGGCCACGATCAGCTCGACCTCGTACGGCTTCTCGCCGACCGAGGAGAAGATGGTGCCCAGGGTCTGGGCGTACACGTTGGCCAGGCCGCGGGCGGTGACGTCGGCCCGGTCGTAGGAGTAGCCGCGCAGGTCGGCGTAGCGGACGCCGCCGATGCGCAGGTTCTCGAACTCGTTGTAGCGGCCGACCGCCGCGAAGGCGATCTTGTCGTAGATCTCGGAGACCTTGTGGAGCGCCCTGGAGGTGTTCTCCGCGACGAAGACGATGCCGTCGGCGTAGGTGAGCACGACCACGCTGCGACCGCGGGCGATGCCCTTGCGGGCGTACTCCGCGCGGTCCGCCATGGCCTGCTGGGGTGAGACGTAGAACGGTGTCGACACCGGCGGTCGTCCCTTTCCTGTGAGGGGGTGGCTAGATCAGCGGGGCCTGCGGGCCGTTGGGCCGGGTCAGGCGCTCGTCGGTGATGGCCACGGCGACCTCCGTGACCTCCGCCTCGGTGAGCCGGCGGAAGCCGTCCTCGGTGATCAGCGAGACGATCGGGAAGATCTTGCGGGCGAGGTCGGGACCGCCGGTGGCGGAGTCGTCGTCCGCGGCGTCGTACAGCGCCTGGACGACCATGGTGACGGCCTGGTCGGCCGTCAGGTCCTCGCGGAAGAGCTTCTTCATCGAGCCGCGGGCGAAGACCGAGCCCGAGCCGGTGGCGGTGAAGCCGCGCTCCTCGGAGCGCCCGCCGGTGACGTCGTAGTTGAAGATCCGGCCGCGGCCGAGGTCCAGGTCGTAGCCGGCGAACAGCGGCACCACCGCGAGGCCCTGCATCGCCATGCCCAGGTTGCCCCGGATCATGGTGGTGAGCCGGTTGGCCTTGCCCTCCAGGGAGAGCGTGGTGCCCTCGATCTTCTCGTAGTGCTCCAGCTCCAGCTGGAACAGCCGGACCATCTCGATCGCGAGGCCCGCGGTGCCGGCGATGCCGACCGCGCTGAACTCGTCGGCCGGGAACACCTTCTCCATGTCGCGCTGGGCGATCACGTTGCCCATGGTCGCCCGCCGGTCACCCGCGATCACCACGCCGCCGTCGAAAACCGCGGCCACGATCGTGGTCCCGTGCGGGGCCTCGACCATGACGCCCTCGGGGAGCCCGCGGCGGCCGGGGAGCAGTTCCGGCTGGTGGTCGGCGAGGAAGTCGATGAAGGACGACGACCCCGGGGTCAGGAAGGCGGCCGGCAGACGCCCGGTGCCGCGAGTGTTGGCTTCCACACGATTCCTTCCAGGTAGCTTGAAGCGCGCGCTGCCCGCACCCTACCCGTCCGACGATCACCGTGAACGCGTGGAGGGGCCGGTGCCGGACGGCCGGGCGGTGTTCTCCGCCCGGCCGCCGGGGACGATCGCGACCGTGAATTCCGGAATGCCCGGGGCCGGACTATTGCCCGCCCTTCTGGACGAATCCCCGAACGAAATCCTCCGCATTGGATTCGAGGACCTCGTCGATTTCGTCCAGCACCGCGTCGACGTCGTCACTCAGCTTTTCCTGGCGCTCCTTGAGGTCGTCGGAATTCTGGCTTTCCGCGGCCTGCTCCTCGACCTCCTCGGAGGAACGGTTCGCCCGCTGCTGGCCGCCGCCGGTGTCCTTGCTCGCCATTTCCCTCACCCCGCTCGATTCGTCTGGCACGGTTCGGTCGTTGCTTGCTGCACCGACCCTATACACAAGGTGCGACTGCTGCTCCCGGTTTGCCGGTGGCGCTTCCTGTCCAACACCCGCTGCCACCCCGGATGATTCCCATTCGGCGGACGTTCACCCATGGTGATCGAAAAGTTACCCGCCGGACAGCACCCGGAGCAGGTCCTCGGCCGTGCGGCAGCGGTCCAGCAGCTCCTTGACGTGGTTGCGGGTGCCGCGCAGCGGCTCCAGGGTGGGTACCCGCTGCAGGGAGTCCCGTCCGGGCAGGTCGAAGATCACCGAGTCCCAGGAGGCCGCCGCGACGTGCTCCGCGTACTGCTCCAGGCAGCGCCCGCGGAAGTACGCCCTGGTGTCCTCCGGCGGCTTGGAGACGGCCCGCTCGACCTCGTCCTCGGTGAGCAGCCGCTCGAACCTGCCGCGCGCCACCAGACGGTTGTAGAGGCCCTTCTCGGGCCGTACGTCGCTGTACTGGAGGTCGACCAGGTGCAGCCGCGGGTTGTCCCACTGCAGGGCGTCCCGGCTGCGGTAGCCCTCCAGGATCTCCCGCTTGGCGATCCAGTCCAGCTGCCGGGAGAGCGACATCGGGTCGCGCTCCAGCCGGCCCAGGACGTCCTCCCAGCGCGCCAGCACGTCCACCGTCTGCTCGTCCGCGTCGGTGCCGAAGCGGTCCTCGACGTACTTGCGGGCCAGCTCGAAGTACTCCAGCTGGAGCTGGACGGCGGTGAGCTTGCGCCCGTTGCGCAGGGTGATCAGGTGCTTGAGCGTCGGGTCGTGGGAGACCCGGTGCAGGGTGCGCACCGGCTGGTCGACGGCGAGGTCCGCGGCGATGAACGAGTCCTCGATCATCGACAGGACCAGCGAGGTGGTGCCCAGCTTGAGGTAGGTGGAGATCTCGGAGAGGTTGGCGTCCCCGATGATCACGTGCAGCCGGCGGTATTTCTCGGCGTCGGCGTGCGGCTCGTCCCTGGTGTTGATGATCGGGCGCTTGAGCGTCGTCTCCAGGCCCACCTCGACCTCGAAGTAGTCCGCCCGCTGACTGATCTGGAAGCCGTGCGCCGAGCCGTCCTGGCCGATGCCGACCCGGCCGGCGCCGGTGACCACCTGGCGGGAGACGAAGAACGGGGTGAGGTGGCGGACGATGTCGGCGAACGGTGTCGCCCGCTTCATCAGGTAGTTCTCGTGGGTGCCGTAGGAGGCGCCCTTGTTGTCGGTGTTGTTCTTGTACAGGTGGATGTTCTGGCCGTTGGGCAGCTCCAGCGCGCGCTGCGCGGCCGCCGCCATGATCCGCTCGCCGGCCTTGTCCCAGAGCACGGCGTCACGCGGGTTGGTCACCTCGGGCGAGCTGTACTCGGGGTGCGCGTGGTCCACGTAGAACCGGGCCCCGTTGGTGAGGATGACGTTGGCGAGGCCGATGTCCTCGTCGGTCAGCTGGCTGGCGTCCGCGACCTCGCGGGCCAGGTCGAACCCCCGTGCGTCGCGCAGCGGATTCTCCTCCTCGAAGTCCCAGCGGGCCCGCCGTGCCCGGTGCATCGCCGCCGCGTACGCGTTGACGATCTGGGACGAGGTGAGCATGGCGTTGGCGTTGGGGTGCCCGGGCACGGAGATCCCGTACTCGGTCTCGATGCCCATCACGCGCCGTACGGTCATGCGGCCCTCCTTGCCCGGTGCACCGCCCCCGACGGGCGGAGCACGCTGACGTACCGCCGAACAACACCGGCCGGGCCTCTGCCCGCGGACGGTGGGTCGAGCCTAGAACCCGGCGCCGAGCGGCGGGCCCGGAGACGCGCCGTCCGGCTGTGGGGCCGCGAGGCGCCACAGCCGGACGGGGTGCGTACAGCTCCGGGGACCGCTGCCGGCCCGGACAACCGCGTGCTTACAGGTACTGCCCCGTGTTGGCGACAGTGTCGATCGAGCGGCCGGACTCGGCGCCCTGCTTGCCGGTGACCAGCGTGCGGATGAAGACGATCCGCTCGCCCTTCTTGCCGGAGATGCGGGCCCAGTCGTCCGGGTTGGTGGTGTTCGGGAGGTCCTCGTTCTCCTTGAACTCGTCCACGCAGGCGGCGAGCAGGTGGGAGACGCGCAGACCGCGCTGACCGTGGTCGAGGAAGTCCTTGATGGCCATCTTCTTCGCCCGGTCGACGATGTTCTGGATCATCGCGCCGGAGTTGAAGTCCTTGAAGTACAGGACCTCCTTGTCACCGTTGGCGTAGGTGACCTCCAGGAAGCGGTTCTCCTCCGTCTCGGAGTACATCCGCTCCACGACCGACTGGATCATCGCGGCCACCGTGGTCTCGACGGAGCCGTCGTGCTCCTTGAGGTCGTCCGGGTGGAACGGCAGCGAGTCCTTGAGGTACTTGGAGAAGATGTCCTTCGCGGCCTCGGCGTCCGGGCGCTCGATCTTGATCTTGACGTCCAGGCGGCCGGGCCGCAGGATCGCCGGGTCGATCATGTCCTCGCGGTTCGAGGCGCCGATGACGATGACGTTCTCCAGGCCCTCCACGCCGTCGATCTCGGCGAGCAGCTGCGGGACGATGGTGTTCTCCACGTCCGAGCTGACCCCGGAACCGCGGGTGCGGAACAGGGACTCCATCTCGTCGAAGAAGACGATGACGGGCGTGCCCTCGCCCGCCTTCTCCCTGGCCCGCTGGAAGACCAGCCGGATCTGCCGCTCGGTCTCGCCCACGTACTTGTTGAGCAGCTCGGGGCCCTTGATGTTGAGGAAGTAGCTCTTCCCCTGGGGGCGGCCGGTGACCTCGGCGACCTTCTTCGCCAGCGAGTTGGCGACCGCCTTGGCGATCAGCGTCTTGCCGCAGCCGGGCGGGCCGTAGAGCAGCACGCCCTTGGGCGGGCGCAGCTCGTACTCCTTGAAGAGGTCGGCGTGCAGGTAGGGCAGCTCGACCGCGTCGCGGATCTGCTCGATCTGGTTGCTCAGGCCGCCGATCTGGCGGTAGTCGATGTCCGGGACCTCCTCGAGGACCAGCTCCTCGACCTCGGACTTCGGCACGACCTCGAACACGTAGCCGGAGCGGGGCTCCAGCAACAGGGCGTCCCCGGCCCGGATGGTCATCCCGCGCAGCGGCTCGGCGAGGCGCACCACGCGCTCCTCGTCGGTGTGACCGAGGACCAGGGCGCGCTCGCCGTCCTCCAGGAGCTCCTTGAGGGTGACGATCTCGCCGATGTTCTCGAAGGCCATCGCGTCCACGATGTTGAGGGCCTCGTTGAGCATCACTTCCTGGCCGCGCCGCACCTCGTCGAGGGCGACGTTGGGACTGACGTTCACGCGGAGCTTGCGCCCCCCGGTGAAGATGTCCGCGGTGCCGTCCTCGTTCGCGTCGAGGAAGGTGCCGAAGCCGGCCGGGGGCTGTGCGAGCCGGTCCACTTCCTCCTTGAGGGCCACGATCTGGTCGCGGGCCTCGCGCAGGGTGGAGGCGAGCCGTTCGTTCTGGGCGGTCACGCCCGCCAGGTTGGTCTGGAGCTCGACGATCCGCTCTTCGAGGATCCTCGAATTGCGCGGCGAGTCGGCGAGCTTGCGGCGCAACACGGCGATTTCCTGCTCAAGGTACGAGACCTGAGCGGCCTCGTCGGAACCACGAGCGGGCCTGCCGGTGCTGCGGTTGTAGTCGTCATCGTGGGCTGCCACGGTCCTCACCTCCTCCGGGGAGCTGGACGCTTCCAGACCCTACCTGGGACCAGGGGTCCGTAAACCCCTAGATCAAGAAAGATGGAACGGGCGTGTCCGATCTTCGCCCCAGCGCGCTTCCCCTCTGCTAAGGGGGATACCCACCGCGCACCACCCAAAGCGGGCCAGATGTATCGTCGAGCGAAGTGATATCCGATCGCGACCACAACTCGAGGTCCGATCGTTGTACGAATGGCGGGATTGCTCCAGGAATAGGGGCGACCCGGGACAGAAACGGCAGGGGACCATGTCGGTGACCGAGCAGACGGCGGCAGCGGCCGAGGAGCTGGAGGTGTGGATCGACCAGGATCTGTGCACCGGCGACGGCATCTGTGCGCAGTACGCACCCGAGGTCTTCGAGCTCGACATCGACGGGCTGGCCTACGTGAAGGGGCCGGACGACGAGCTGCGCCAGCAGCCCGGGGAGACCGCCCCGGTGCCGCTGACGATCCTTCAGGACGTGGTGGACTCGGCGAAGGAGTGCCCCGGCGACTGCATCCACGTGCGCCGGGTCGCCGACCGGGTCGAGGTGTACGGGCCGGACGCGGAGTAGCCGGGTCCGCGGTGTCCGCGGCGTAGTCGGTCCGTCACACGGCGGAGACCGGGGCGGCGGTCTGGGAGCGTTCCCAGCCGCCGCCCCGGTGCGTCCAGGTGAGGTCGACCGAGATGTCCGGCCGGAACCGCGGCACGTCCTCGCTCGAATACCCCTGCGCGTGGCCGGTGATGGCGCCGTCCGACCTCACCGCGAGCCGGCTCACGGTGAGGTTCTCGCGTTCGGCGAGCAGGGTGGCCACCACCTCGGGGCGCTCGCCCGGGCCGAAGCCGAGCAGGAAGACGGCGTCCGGCGGGGTGCCGGTCTCGGCGGCGCAGTGCGCGGTGACCACCGTGCCGGGGCGGCCGTCACCGAGCCGCGCGGGCACGGCCAGCGTCGTCTTGACCGGGAACGGACCGCAGTCCAGCGGGAGTTGAGCCCGGGCCGGGTCGGGGGCGGCGGTCGCGGCGAGGGCCTTGGGGGTCTCGTGGGCGGGCACCGGGGTGCCGGTCGCCGGGGAGGCGGCCAGCGCGGCCCCCACCACCGCGCCGCAGCCGGCCAGGGCGACGGCCCAGTGCCAGGGGGCGGTGCGCGCGTGTCCGGGCCCGGAACGGCCCCGCGGTGTCCGCTGTCCAGTCGTCGCCGTCGTCGTCCCGACCGCGGTCTCCACCAGGCGTCCCCTCCAGGGCTCCACAAGCCGCTCTGCGTGAGCGAGCATCGTCCCACACCGTGTTCGGCGGCATGCGAAAGGGGTGGTGCGAGCACGGTGCTCGCACCACCCCTTCTCGGTGGGTCCGGGTCAGCCCAGGTCGGGCTGGTCCGCGTCCGTGGCGCGGACGGCCTTGCGGGCCGCGGCGCGCTCCTGGAGGGTGGGCTCGGGCGCCCCGTTGTCGTAGTCCTCGCCGTACGCGCCCTTGGCCGGGCGGCGGCGGCGCAGCGGCGGCTCCACGCCGTCCGCCAGGCGGCGGGCGGTGAGCAGGAAGCCGGTGTGGCCGATCATCCGGTGGTCCGGGCGGACGGCCAGGCCCTCCAGGTGCCAGGTGCGGACCATGGTCTCCCAGGCCTGCGGCTCGGTGAAGGTGCCGTGCTCGCGCAGCGCCTCGACGGTCTTGGACATCTGCGTGGTGGTGGCCACGTAGCAGCAGATGAGGCCGCCGGGGACGAGCGCCTTGGAGGCGACGTCCAGGCACTCCCAGGGGGCCAGCATGTCCAGGATGACGCGGTCGACGTCGGTCTCGACCAGGTTGTCCTGGAGGTCGCCGACGGTGAGCTTCCACGCCGGGTGCGGGCCACCGAAGTAGCGCTCGACGTTCCCCTGGGCGATGTCGGCGAAGTCCTGCCGACGCTCGTACGAGGCCAGCAGGCCCTGCTCGCCGACGGCGCGCAGCAGGTACGTGCTGAGCGCGCCCGAGCCGACACCCGCCTCGACCACGCGGGCGCCCGCGAAGATGTCGGCCATCGCCAGGATCTGCCCCGCGTCCTTGGGGTAGATCACGGCGGCGCCGCGCGGCATGGACAGGACGTAGTCGGGGAGCAGGGGGCGCAGCGCGAGGTACGGGACGTTCCCCGTGGTGCGCACGACCGTGCCCTCGGGAGCGCCGATCAGCTCGTCGTGCGGGAACGCACCCTTGTGGGTGTGGAACTGGTTCCCGGCCTGGAGCGTGAACGTGTAGTGGCGACCCTTGGGGTCGGTCAGCTGGACCTGGTCCCCGACCTGGAAGGGCCCGCGTCGGCGGGCGGCACCGGTCGGTTCGGACATGCCGACAATCCTAAGGGAAGCGGACCGGCCCGCGGGACGCGGGTGATCGTCGGCCGGTCGGTCAGCGGCCGGTGAGGGCGGCGGTCAGCCGCTGCTCGATGTCGCTGAGCGCGGCGACGCCGTACACCCGGCCGTCCGACTCGACCACCAGGTACTCCCCCGCCGGCGTGGCCTGGACGGCCCGCAGCAGGTCCTCACCGCCGAGGTCGGCGTCCAGCCGCATGCCGGGTTCGAGGTCGCGGGCGAGCGGTCCGACGGCCACCCAGGGGCGGCGGTGCTCGGGCACCGAGCGGACGGCGGACTCGCGCACCAGGGCGATCGGCTCGCCCCGGCCGTCGACCACGATCACCGCGCCGGCCTGGGCCTCGCGGGCGCGCCGCAGCGCCTCGCCGAGCGGGGTGTCGGCGGTGACCTCGACGGCCCGCCGGGCCAGCTCGCGCAGCCGCAGGCCGGGCAGCACCTCCTTGAGCCGGGCGTTGCGCAGGCTGCCGGTGGCGCCGTTCCAGATGATCGCGGCGAGCACCGCGGCCAGCACCGCGTCCACCAGGGTGTCGGTCGTGGTGCGCTCGACCCCGCGGGAGGCGCTGAGCAGCGGCAGGCCGATCAGCACGGCGACGGCCAGCCCGCGGCCGACCCAGGCGGCGGCCACCGTGCCGGCCATCGGCTTGCCGGTGACCGCCCAGACGAGCGCGCGCAGCATCCGGCCGCCGTCCAGCGGCAGGCCGGGCAGCAGGTTGAAGGCGGCGACCACCAGGTTGGAGACCATCAGGCCGGTGAGCAGCACCCCGGGCACGGTGGACGGCTCCACCGCCCGCACGGCGAGGTAGAACACGCCGCCGAGCGCCAGCGAGAGCAGCGGGCCGACGAAGGCCAGCCAGAACTCCCGCCAGGGGCGCTCCGCCTCGTTCTCGATCTCGGAGACCCCGCCGAAGAACTGGAGCTGGATCCGCCGCACTCCCAGCCGGTAGCGCAGCGCGACCAGGGTGTGGGCGAGCTCGTGCACCAGGACGGAGGCGTAGAAGGCGACCGCGAAGAAGAACGCGACCAGGTAGCGGGCACCGCCGAGGTCGGGCAGCACGTCGCCCAGCTGTCCGCCGAACACCCAGGTGATCAGCGCGGCGATGACGAACCAGGAGGGGGTGACGTAGACGGGCACGCCGAAGGGCCGGCCCATCAGGATGCCGCTGCGGCGGTCGGGCGGCGGCCCGGCCGGGCGCCCGTCGCCCGCCTGCGGTGGCTGGTCGGAGGACTGCTGCCCCCTGCTGTCGCTCACCGTGATCCCTTCGGTCGTCTCCCCCGTCGTGCCCGGTGCGCCCACGCTACGTGATCGTGGCCCTCCGGCGCTGCGCGGCCCTGCTTCCAGCTTCCTACCCACTCTCGGCGGCCGTGGCAGCACCGTGGCAGCGGGATGACGGCGAAGGGCAATAGGGTCGTAGCCATGCAGCACACCGAGACCAGCAGTGCCACCGCGCGACCGGCGGCACCCCCGACCGGGCTCTCCCCGTCCCGAGCGGGGGACTTCCTCACCTGTCCCCTGCTGTACCGGCTGCGGGTGATCGACCGGCTGCCCGAGCCGCCGAGCTCGGCGGCGACCCGGGGCACGCTGGTGCACGCGGTGCTGGAGCGGCTCTTCGACAGCCCTGCGGCCGAGCGGACGCCGGAGCGGGCGCTGGGCCTGCTGCGCCCGCAGTGGGAGCGGCTGCTGGGCGAGCGCCCGGAGCTGGGCACGCTGTTCCCGGACGACCCGGACGGTGCGGCGCTGACCCGCTGGCTGGCGGACGCCGAGAAGCTGGTCGGCCAGTGGTTCCGGCTGGAGGACCCGACCCGGCTGCACCCGGTGGAGCGGGAGCTCTACGTGGAGACGGCGCTGGATTCGGGACTGCTGCTGCGCGGCTACATCGACCGGGTGGACGTCGCCCCGACCGGCGAGGTCCGGCTGGTGGACTACAAGACCGGCCGCGCGCCCTCGCGGGACTTCGAGGGCAAGGCGATGTTCCAGATGAAGTTCTACGCCCTGGTGGTGTGGCGCTGGAAGGGCGTGATCCCCAAGCGCCTCCAGCTGGTCTACCTCGGTGGCGGCGGGGACGTGGTCAGCTACGACCCGGACCAGGCGGACCTGCTGGCGGTGGAGCGCAAGCTCCTGGCGCTGTGGGAGCGGATCGGCCACGCGGTGGCCACCGGGGACTTCCCGGCCACCCGCAACCGCCTCTGCGACTGGTGCGACCACCAGGCCAGCTGCCCGGAGTTCGGCGGCACCCCGCCGCCGTACCCGCTGCCGGTAGCCCGTACGTCGGACGAGAGCGATCCCACGGGGGATCCGATGAGCAAGGAGTCCTAGGTGACGATCCGAGTGCTGCTGGTCGACGACCAGCCGTTGCTGCGCACCGGTTTCCGGATGATCCTGGAGGCCGAGTCCGACCTGGTGGTGGTCGGCGAGGCCGGCGACGGCCAGCAGGCGCTGGACCAGGTGCGGGCGCTGCAGCCCGACGTGGTGCTGATGGACATCCGGATGCCCAGGATGGACGGCGTCGAGGCGACCCGCCGGATCGCCGGCCCGGGGCGGGACGGCCCGGCGAAGGTGCTGGTGCTGACCACCTTCGACCTCGACGAGTACGTGGTGGAGGCGCTGCGCGCGGGCGCCAGCGGCTTCCTGCTGAAGGACGTCCCGGCCGAGGAGCTGGTGCAGGCGATCCGGGTGGTCGCGGACGGCGCGGCGATGCTGGCGCCGAGCATCACCCGCCGGCTGCTGGACATGTACGCCACCAAGCTGCCCTCGGGCGACGAGGCGCCGCCGCAGGCGCTGGGCGCGCTGACGGAGCGCGAGCTGGAGGTGCTGAAGCTGGTGGCGCGCGGGCTGTCGAACGCGGAGATCGCGGCCGAGCTGTTCGTCAGCGAGACGACCGTGAAGACGCACGTGGGCCACGTGCTGACCAAGCTGCAGCTGCGCGACCGGGTGCAGGCGGCCGTGTACGCCTACGAGAGCGGGCTGGTGCGCCCCGGCGCCCTGTAGCGGTTCCGGCGGCCCCCGGGACCTCCTGGGGGCCGCGGAAACGTCACGGCGGCCCGCCCGCTCCCCGTACCGACGGGGATGCGGGCGGGCCGCCGTGCTGCGGGCGCTACTTGTTGGTCCGGCTGATCTCCCAGAAGCGGAAGTAGCCGGTGGTGTCGACGGTGGACTCGACGCCGGTGACGTACGAGCGGGCCGCGAAGAAGGACTTGTTCTGGTACAGCGGGATCAGCGGCACGTTCTCGGCCTCGATCGCCTGGATCTGCGCGTAGGTGGAGGCCGCGGCGCTGCGGTCGGTCTGCTTGAGGCCCTCCGGCACCAGCCGCCCGCTGATCCGCGGGTCGTCCCAACCGTGGTGGTACGCGCCGCCGTTGATCAGCAGCGGGGCGAGGTAGTTGTCCGGGTCCGGGTAGTCGGCGAACCAACCGATGACGTACGCCTGGTACTTGCCCTCGGTCCAGCCCTTGCGGTACGAGTCCCAGTCCGGCTCCTGGACGAGCGTCACCTGGAAGAGGCCGCCGGTCTCCAGCTGCTTCTTCAGCGTCTCGGCCTCGTTGCTGCCGGCCCGCGAACGGGACCAGGTGAGGGTGAACTTGACCGGGGTCTGGATCTTGGCGTCGGCCAGGATCTTCTTGGCCTTGTTCACGTCCTGGTCGCCGTAGCGGTCGAAGAAGGCCGTGGTGTGGCCGGGCAGGCCGGCCGGGACCATGGAGTAGAGCGCCTGGACGGTGCGGGCGAAGACGTCGCGGGCCAGCGCCTTGCGGTCCATCATCTGGGCGACGGCCTGGCGGACGGCGACGTTGCTCATCAGCGGGTCCTTGGTGTTGAGGACCAGCGAACGGGTGTCGTTGCTGTCGCCCTCGGTCACCTGGAGGTCGGTCTTGCCGCCCTGCTGGTCGGAGCGGACCTGGGCGGCGGTGTTCGGCTCCAGGCTGTTGTCGGTGAGGTCGATCTCGCCCTTGTCCAGCGCCGCCTTGAGGTCCTCCGACTTGTCGAAGAACCGCACGGTGAACTTGTTGTTCCGCAGCTTGGCCTCGCCGCCGTACTTGTCGTTGGCCGACATCACGACCTTGCCCAGCTGCTTGCCGCCGCTCAGGTTCTCGACCGCGTCGAAGCGGTACGGGCCGGAGCCGATCAGCTTGTCGTTCGGGACGACCTTGTCCGCGGGGTAGACCTGGTGGTCCACGATGGCGCCGACCGGGCTCGCCAGCTTGGCCGGCAGGGTGGCGTCGGGCGTGGAGAGGTGGAAGATCACCTCGTTGTCGCCCTTGGCCTCGACGGACTTGATCGAGTCGAGCAGCTCGACCGGACCGGTCTGGTCGTTGATCTTCTTGGTGCGCTCGATCGAGAAGACCACGTCCTGGGCGGTCAGCGGGTGACCGTTGGAGAACTTCTGGCCGGGCTTCAGGGTGCAGTGGTACTCGGTGGCCTCGGCGCTGGTGAACTCGCAGGACTGCGCGGCGTCCGGGGACGGCGAGCTGGCCGCGGCCTGGAAGGTGAGCAGCGACTGGAAGGTGTTGCGCAGCAGCAGCCAGGAACCGGCGTCGTAGGCGGCCGCCGGGTCCAGGACACCGGTCAGCTGACTGGTGCCCATGGTGATCGACTTGCCGCCGTCCCCCTTGACCACGTCGGTCACCGATCCGCAGCCCGCCACCGACACGGCGACCAGGCCGGCGCAACCGAGTACTGCCAGGCGTTCAGCTGAAGTCTTCACGAGGCGCGTCCTTTTGGGTGGCACGAACTGGAGTAGCGTGCCACATCGAACACGTACGACCGATACCCGCGCTGATGACGTTTGGGACACGGCGGTTCAGGGCATCACGGCGCGCCCGACGAGTTGTCAGCCATTGCCCGTTTTCTCCCCCGGCGACTTCGACCCGGAGGCCCGTCGGGCCGTTTACCGGCCGGTAAGGCCGGGTCGCAATGAGACGACAATCACACCCGAGAGGCGACCAGGGAGCGCAGCAGATCGAGGTCGACCTGCTCCAGCGACGGCAGCACCAGCCGCCCCGGAGCCGGCTCGATCGCCGCCACCGAGGGCACCGCGATCACCGGGCAGCCGGCCGCCTCGCCCGCCCGCACGCCGGTCGGGGTGTCCTCGATCACCACGCAGCGGGCCGGCTCCGCGCCGAGCCGCCGGGCGGCCTCCAGGTACGGGTCGGGGAAGGGCTTGGTGCGCGGCACCTCGTCCCCGCCGATGGTGAAGGCGAAGTGGTGGGCGCCCAGCGAGCGCAGCACGATGTCGATCACGTGCCGGTGCGAGGCGGACACCATGGCGGCCGGGATCCCGTGCGCGGCAAGGGTGTTGAGCAGCCGCTCGGCACCCGGCATGAGCGGCACGCCGCCGGCCAGCAGGTCGACGAAGCGCTGGTTGACCAGCACGCCCAGGTCCGCCGGCGCGATGTCCGCGCCGGTCCTGGCGACCAGGTACTCCATCACCCTGGTCATCGGGCCGCCAACCACGTGGGCGCGGTCCGCCTCGTCCAGCTCGTGGCCCAGCTCGGCGAAGAGCGAGGCCTCGGCCTGCCACCAGAAGTCCTCGGTGTCCACCAGCGTCCCGTCCATGTCCAGCAGCACCGCCTGGAGCCCGCGGTCGTCCCCGTGGTCGAGGATGCGCGTGGCGGTGGAGCTGGTCGTCATGGCGGGGGTCCTTCCGGCAGGCCCGGAGCGTCTCCGGGGAAGGCACGGGCCGGCCCGCAGGTGAGCGGACCGGCCCGTTCAGGATCATCAAGGATACGCCCGCTTCGTCCGGAAAGAGCGAACGCAACGGAAACCGGGAGTTACCGGGCGTTGAAGTACTTCGCCTCCGGGTGGTGGATCACGATCGCGTCGGTGGACTGCTCCGGGTGGAGCTGGAACTCCTCGGAGAGCACCACGCCGATCCGCTCCGGCTTCAGCAGCTCGGCGATCTTGGCCCGGTCCTCCAGCTCGGGGCAGGCCCCGTAGCCGAGCGAGAAGCGGGCGCCGCGGTACTTGAGCGCGAACATGTCCTTGACGTCCTGCGGGTCCTCGCCGGAGAAGCCCAGCTCGTAGCGGACCCGCGCGTGCCAGAACTCGGCCAGCGCCTCGGCCAGCTGCACCGAGAGGCCGTGCAGCTCCAGGTAGTCCCGGTAGGAGTTGCCGGCGAACAGCTCGTTGGCCGCCTCGGAGATCCGGTTGCCCATGGTGACCACCTGGAGGCCCACGACGTCCCGCACCCCGGCCTCCTCCGGGCGGAAGAAGTCGGCCAGGCAGAGCCGGCGGCCGCGCCGCTGGCGCGGGAAGGTGAAGCGGGTGCGCTCGGTGCCGTCCTCGTGGAAGACGATCAGGTCGTCGCCCTTGGAGTTGGCCGGGTAGTAGCCGTAGACCACGGCGGCCTCCAGCCAGCCCTCGGTCTGCAGGCGGTCCAGCCAGGCCCGCAGCCGCGGCCGGCCCTCGGTCTCCACCAGCTCCTCGTAGGACGGCCCGTCACCGGCGCGGGAGGCCTTCAGCCCCCACTGCCCCTTGAACAGCGCGTCCTCGTCCAGCCAGGAGGCGTAGTCCGCGAACGGGATGCCCTTGACGATCCGGTCGCCCCAGAACGGCGGCACGGGCACGGTGTTGTCGACGGCGACGTCGGAGCGGATCTGGCCGAGGTTGACCTCGGGCTCCGGCTCCTCCACCTCGACCCGGGCGTGCCGGCGCTGCTTGAGCTCCGGCAGGGTCGCGCCGGGCACGCCGCGCTTGACCGCGATCAGCGCGTCCATCAGCCGCAGGCCCTCGAAGGCGTCCCGGGCGTAACGGACCTCGCCCTCGTAGATCTCGTGCAGGTCCTGCTCGACGTAGGCGCGGGTGAGCGCGGCGCCGCCGAGGATCACCGGGAAGCTGGCGGCCAGCTTGCGCTGGTTCAGCTCCTCCAGGTTCTCCTTCATGATCACGGTGGACTTCACCAGCAGGCCGGACATCCCGATGACGTCCGCGTTGTGCTCCTGCGCGGCGTCCAGGATCGCCGAGACCGGCTGCTTGATGCCCAGGTTGACCACGTTGTAGCCGTTGTTGGACAGGATGATGTCGACCAGGTTCTTGCCGATGTCGTGGACGTCGCCCTTGACGGTGGCGAGCACGATGGTGCCCTTGCCCTCGCTGTCGGACTTCTCCATGTACGGCTCCAGGTGGGCCACCGCGGTCTTCATCACCTCCGCGGACTGGAGCACGAACGGCAGCTGCATCTGGCCGGACCCGAAAAGCTCGCCGACCACCTTCATGCCGGCCAGCAGGGTGTCGTTGATGATCTCCAGCGCCGGGCGGACGGTCAGCGCCTCGTCCAGGTCGGCCTCCAGGCCGCCCCGCTCACCGTCGATGATCCTGCGCTGCAGCCGCTCCTCCAGCGGGAGCGCGGCCAGTTCCTCGGCCTTGGAGGCCTTCACCGACGCGGCGGAGACGCCCTCGAACAGCTCCAGCAGGCGCTGCAGCGGGTCGTAGCCGTCCCGGCGGCGGTCGTAGACCAGGTCGAGGGCGGCCTCGCGCTGGTCCTCGGGGATGCGGGAGATCGGCAGGATCTTGGAGGCGTGCACGATCGCCGAGTCCAGGCCGGCTTCCACGCACTCGTGCAGGAAGACGGAGTTGAGCACCACCCGGGCGGCCGGGTTGAGGCCGAAGGAGATGTTGGACAGGCCGAGGGTGGTCTGCACCTTCGGGTGGCGGCGCTTGAGCTCGCGGATCGCCTCGATGGTCTCGATGCCGTCCCGGCGGGACTCCTCCTGACCGGTGGCCAGGGTGAAGGTGAGGCAGTCGACCAGGATCGAGCCCTCGTCGATGCCGTAGTCGGCGGTGAGTTCGGCGATCAGCCGCTCGGCGATCGCGACCTTGGTGTCGGCGGTACGGGCCTGGCCCTGCTCGTCGATGGTCAGCGCGATCAGGCCTGCGCCGTGCTCACGGGCCAGCGAGGCGATCCTCCCGAAGCGCGAGTCGGGGGCGTTGCCGTCCTCGTAGTTGACCGAGTTGAGCACCGCGCGGCCGCCGAGCGCCTCCAGACCGGCCTGCAGCACCGGCGGCTCGGTGGAGTCCAGCACGATCGGCAGGGTGGAGGCGGTGGCCAGCCGGCCGGCGATCTCCTTCATGTCGGCGACGCCGTCGCGGCCGACGTAGTCGACGCAGAGGTCCAGCAGGTGGGAGCCGTCCCGGATCTGGTCGCGGGCGATCTCCACGCAGGCCTGCCAGTCGCCGGCCAGCATCGACTCGCGGAACTTCTTCGAGCCGTTGGCGTTGGTGCGCTCGCCGATCGCCAGGTACGAGGTGTCCTGACGGAACGGCACCGCCTGGTACAGCGAGGCCGCCGAGGGCTCGGGCCTGGGGTCGCGCGGGGCGATCGGGCGGCCCTGGACCCGCTCGACCACCTGGCGCAGGTGCTCGGGGGTGGTGCCGCAGCAGCCGCCGACCAGCGAGAGCCCGTACTCGCGGGTGAACACGTCGTGGGCGTCGGCCAGTTCGGCCGGGGACAGCGGGTAGTGGGCGCCGTCCTTGCCGAGCACCGGCAGGCCCGCGTTCGGCATGCAGGACAGGCCGATCCGGGCGTTCTTGGCCAGGTAGCGCAGGTGCTCGCTCATCTCGGCCGGGCCGGTCGCGCAGTTGAGGCCGATGTAGTCCACGCCCAGCGGCTCCAGCGCGGTGAGCGCGGCGCCGATCTCCGAGCCGAGCAGCATGGTGCCGGTGGTCTCCACCGTCACCTGCACCAGCACCGGCAGGTCCAGCCCGGCCTCGGCCAGCGCCCGCTTGGAGCCCAGGATCGCGGCCTTGGTCTGCAGCAGGTCCTGGCTGGTCTCGACCAGCAGCGCGTCGGCGCCACCGGCGATCAGGCCGGCCGCGTTCCGCCGGAAGCCCTCGCGCAGCGTCTCGTACGGGGCGTGGCCGAGGGTCGGCAGCTTGGTGCCGGGGCCGATCGAGCCGAGCACCCAGCGGGTGCGGCCGTCGGCGGCGGCGTGGGCGTCGGCCACCTCGCGGGCGATCCGGGCGCCGGACTCGGACAGCTCGAAGATCCGCTCCGCGATCTCGTACTCGCCGAGGGCGCTGAAGTTGGCGCCGAAGGTGTTGGTCTCCACGCAGTCCACGCCGACCCCGAAGTAGGCCTCGTGGACGGACCGGACGATGTCCGGGCGGGTGATGTTGAGGACCTCGTTGCAGCCTTCGAGGTTCTGGAAGTCCTCCAGCGTCGGATCCTGCGCCTGGAGCATGGTGCCCATGGCACCGTCGGCGACCACCACTCGGGTGGCGAGGGCCTCACGCAGTGCGTTCGCACGGCTCTGCTGAGTGATGGACGGGGTGGCTGCTGTGGCCATGGGGCTTCTCCCTGGTGCGACGGCTGTCGGCTTTGCGAGCCCGCTTGGTCGGGCACGCACGTGGCCAGGGTATCCGGCCCACGGGTCGGCCCGCCGGGGCATTCCGTATCCTGAGCGCTCGAACGCAAGGGGGGAGCGAGCGCGTGGCCGGATTCCGGACCTCCGCGCGGCGTGCCGGCCGGGCCCTGACGGCCCCGTTCCGCGCGCTGCGCGACCGCTGGCGGGCCTGGTCCAGGTGGCGGCGGGCACTGCTGGTACTGACCCTGGTGGCGGCCGTGCCGGCCGCCGCGCTGGGCTCGGTGTTCGTGGTGTTCCGACTGCACTACACCGGCACGCCCGCCGCCGACGCCCGCACCCGGGGGCGGGACGCGCTCTGGCTCGGCCACGCCTGGGTGGACGGCCGCAAGACGGAGGCGGACGTGGCCGAGCTGGGCCGGCAGCTGGCCGGCACCGGCATCCGGGACCTCTACGTGCACACCGGCCCGCTGGAGCACGACGGCTCGCTGCCGCCCTCCGTCCACCCCCGGGCCCGCTGGTTCACCGACACCGCGCACCGGGAGCTGCCCGGCGTCCGGGTGCAGAGCTGGCTGGGTGACGAGGTCAAGCCGGAGAAGGACGCCCTGGACCTGGAGGACGGCCCCACCCGCGACCGGGTCACCGCCTCCGCCCGCCAGGTGCTGGACCTCGGCTTCGACGGCGTGCACTTCGACATGGAGCCGATCCGCCCCGGTTCGGCGGGCTGGCTGGCGCTGCTCGACCAGGTCCGGCCGGTCACCGCGGCCCGCGGCGCCAAGCTGTCGGTGGCGGCCCCGCAGATCGACCCCGTCCCCGGACTGCACACGGCCGGCATCCTGCTCACCGGCCACGGCAAGTGGTGGGACCGGGCGTACTTCACCGAGACCGCCCGCCGGGTCGACCAGATCGCGGTGATGAGCTACGACACCTCGATGCCCACCGAGCCGCTGTACGGCGGCTACGTCGCCCGACAGACCGAGCTCGCCCTGCGGGCCACCCCGGCCGGCGTGGACCTGCTGATGGGCCTGCCGTTCTACTGGGACGACAAGTGGGGCCACCGGGGTGACGCCGAGACCGTCCGGGCCGCCGTCCGGGGCGTGCGGCTCGGCCTGGGCCGGGAGGACCGGCGGCGGGCCGACTTCGGCGTCGCGCTGTACGTGGACTTCGCCGCGCTGCCCGAGCACTGGGCGGCGTACCGCGAGGGCTGGGCGACGGCGGGGCAGGGCGGGTAGCGCCTCCCCGGCGGACCGCGCGGTCGGGCGGCCGTCACGCCGCGTCGCCGATCGAACACCCTTCGCCCTCGCCGGACACCTGACGGACCGTCGGCCCGGACCCCGCCGATATCCGGTGGATCGCGGCGGTCCGCTCCCCCAGACTGTCCCGGTGCCCGGCCGTGGTGCGCATCAAAGCCCGTAGGCTGGGCAGGTAGGGACCATGGGGCGAGGCGTTCCATGGGAGACGAGAGGTTCGACAGTCGGCAGCCGGCCCGTCGGCGCCCCGGCAGGCCAGCCGGGGCGGCGCAGGTCCGACCGCCGACCGGAGGGAGACGCTGGGTGATCGAGCTGGAAGATGTTCCCGAGTTGATCGACCCGGTGATGGTCTGCGCGTTCGAGGGCTGGAACGACGCGGGCGACGCCGCGTCCGCGGCTCTGGCGCACCTGGACGAGACCTGGGGCGGCAAGGTGTTCGCCGCCCTGGACGCGGAGGACTACTACGACTTCCAGGTCAACCGGCCCACGGTCTGGCTGGACGGCGGCATCCGCCGGATCACCTGGCCGACCACCCGGCTCTCGGTGATCCGGGTGACGGAACCGACGACCAGGGACGTCGTGCTGGTCCGCGGCATCGAGCCGAGCATGCGCTGGCGCTCGTTCTGCAACGAGCTGCTGGGCGTCGCGCACGAGCTGGGCGTCGAGCTGGTGGTGATCCTGGGCGCGCTGCTCGGCGACACCCCGCACAGCCGTCCGGTGCCGGTCAGCGGCGTCACCTCCGACCCCGAGCTGGCCCGCCGGCTGGACCTGGAGGAGAGCCGCTACGAGGGCCCGACCGGCATCGTCGGGGTGCTCCAGGAGGCCTGCACCCACGCCGGGGTGCCGGCCGTGACGCTCTGGGCGGCGGTGCCGCACTACGTCTCGCAGCCGCCGAACCCCAAGGCGACGCTGGCCCTGATCAACAAGCTGGAGGACCTGCTGGACCTGCGCATCCCGCCGGGCGAGCTCGGCGAGGACGCCCGGGCCTGGCAGATCGGCGTGGACCAGCTGGCCGCCGAGGACAGCGAGGTGGCCGAGTACGTCCAGCAGCTGGAGGAGGCGCAGGACACCGCGGAGCTGCCGGAGGCCTCCGGCGACGCCATCGCCCGCGAGTTCGAGCGCTACCTGCGCCGCCGGGAGAACGTCGGGCCGACGGGCGAGAAGCCGGTGGCCGGGCACGCCACGGCGGAGCGCCCTGCCGATCCGGAGACGCCGGGCGGCGGCGCCCGGGAGGGCCAGGACGGCGCCGAGGAGGAGTGACCTCCGTACGGCCGAAGGGGCGTCAGGACCAGGTGTCCTGACGCCCCTTCGGCGTGTGGTGCGGGTGCGGGTTACAGCGCGACGCCGAGCAGGGCGTCCACGGTGCGGGTCACCAGGCCGGGAGCGCCGGTGTCGGTGCCGCCCTCGGCCTCCTGGCCGGCCGCCCAGCGGTCGACCGCGGCCAGCGCGGCGGGCGTGTCCAGGTCGTTCGCGAGCGCCTCGCGCACCTCGGCGAGCAGCCGCTCGGCCGACGGGCCGTCCGGGCGGGAGACCGCGGCACGCCAGCGGGCGAGACGCTCGACGGCCTCGTCCAGGGTGCTCTTGGTCCACTCCCAGTCCGCGCGGTAGTGGTGCGAGAGCAGCGCCAGGCGGATCGCCGCCGGGTCGACGCCCTCACGGCGCAGCGCCGAGACGAAGACCAGGTTGCCGCGGGACTTGGACATCTTGTGGCCGTCCAGGGCGACCATCCCGGCGTGCACGTACGCCTTGGCGTACGGGTGGGTGCCGGTGGCGACCTGGGCGTGCGCGGCGCCCATCTCGTGGTGCGGGAAGGAGAGGTCGCTGCCGCCGCCCTGGATGTCGAAGGACATGCCGAGGTACTGCAGCGCGATGGCGACGCACTCGATGTGCCAGCCGGGGCGGCCGTGGCCGAGCTCGGTGTCCCAGGCGGGCTCGCCCGGGCGGGCGGCCAGCCAGAGCAGGGCGTCCAGCGGGTTGCGCTTGCCGGGGCGCTCCGGGTCGCCGCCGCGCTCGGCGAAGACCGGGCGCATGGCCTCGCGGGTGAGACCGGAGACCTCGCCGAAGCGCGGGTCGGCGTCGACCGAGAAGTAGATGTCACCGTCCACCTTGTAGGCGGCGCCGGAGGCCAGCAGCTTCTGGACGATCGGGACGATCCACGGGATCGACTCGACGGCGCCGATGTAGTGGGCCGGCGGGAGCATCCGCAGCGCGGTCATGTCCTCGCGGAACAGGGCCGTCTCGCGCTCGGCCAGGGCGGTCCAGTCCTGGCCGGTCTCGACCGCGCGGGCGAGCAGCGGGTCGTCGACGTCGGTGACGTTCTGGATGTACAGGACGTCGTGGCCGGCGTCCTTCCAGACGCGCTGCACCAGGTCGAACGCGTTGTAGGTGGCGGCGTGGCCCATGTGGGTCGCGTCGTAGGGCGTGATGCCGCAGACGTAGATCCGGGCGGTGCCGTCCTGCGGCACCACCTCGCGGACCGTGCCCGCTGCGGTGTCGTGGATACGGAGGGGGAGCCCCTGACCAGGCAGGGCGGGAACCTCGGAGGCGGGCCAGGCATGCATGGAAACAACTTTAACCTTGCGAACATTTGAAAGCCTAACCAGTACGAAAGATCGACTGGATTCGCTTCCCGGCGTTGCCCGACTGTTTCCCGACTGGTATTGCACGGAACCGGCGGGCGTGACGCCCGTGCCGTACGGGGCCTGCCGTGCCGTACGGGACCGGCGCCGGGCACGGGTGAGCGCCCGGTCGGCCCTGCCGCCGACCGGGCGCCCGGCGCCCCCGGGGGACGCGGTCGGAGCCGCTACGACCGCTGCCAGAGGGCCGGCACGTTCGGCGGCTCCCAGCCCACCATGGCGGTGTGCGCCTGGAGGCAGGTGTAGGAGACGCCGGAGTAGGTGACGCGGTCGCCCGCCTGGTACGAGGTGCCCGCGGCCCAGGTCCCGCCCGGCGGCGGGGTGCTGGGCCCGCCGGTCGGGGTGGGGGTGGGGCTCGGCGTGCCGGGGGTCTGCGGGACGTCCAGCACGAAGTCGAAGCTCGCCTCGCGGGTCTGGCCGTTCTGGCGGACGTTCATCAGCAGCCGGGGGTCGTAGATGCTGTCCGTGCTGTTGCGCGGCTCGCCCGGGAAGTACAGCTGGGTGGTGACGATCGAGCGGCCGGGGGCCTGGAGCTTGACGTGCAGGTGCCGGGTGCGGCCCGGGTAGAGGCCGGGCACGATGGTGTCCAGCCGGTACGCGCCGTTGGCGTCGGTGAACTGGTGGCCGCGGAAGGTGTAGGTGACGTTGTCGTAGTTGCCGCCGTTGTCGGCCTGCCAGAAGTCCAGCAGCACCCCGGAGATGGGCCGGCAGGCGCGGCCGAAGACGTAGCCGCTGACGACCAGGTGGGTGCCGGGCCCGTCGTTGACCATCGAGCCGCGCAGCGGGGAGTTGGGCTTGAAGTAGGGACCCTCGATCTGCTCGACGGTGGGGGCGTCACCGTCGTGGCACTCGGGGGTGAGAGCGAGCGGTTCGCCGCTGTCGACCTGGTCCCGGGCCAGGGCCACTCCGCCGCCGACCAGCAGCGGGGCTGCCCCGAGCGCGGCGGCGGCCTTCAGGACGGTCTTGCGGCTGATCATGCCGTCGGGCGTGGGCATGCGCCGTCTCCTTCTCGTGAGGCGGGGGGGGTGGGGGCGGCCCTTGTCATGGTGGGGGCATGACAAGGGCCGGACCGATCGCCCGTCCGCGCGCGCCGGACCGGCCACCGGTGGCCACCAGCAAAGTTACGGGCCGTCCGGCGCGGCCGCGATGGACATGATCCGGGGATCGTGGTGATTTCCGTCGACCCTGGCCCGGAACTCCCCCGGGGTCATCCCGGTCTCCCGGCGGAAGAACCGGCAGAAGTACGCCGGGTCCACGAAGCCCGCCTCCTTCGCGACCTGACGGATCGTCAAATCCGTGCAGGCGAGCAGACGTTTGGCCTCCAGGGTCTGCTGGTGGCGGATCAGCCCGCCGGGGGTGCGGCCGGTGGCCTGCTTCACCAGGGTCTGCAGGTGCCCCGGGGAGACGCCGAGTTCCTGCGCGGTGGAGGCCACCGAGTGCCGAACCCCGCCCGGCCGGGCGATCAACCGGGTGAAGGCGGCCGCCACTTCGGCCGGGCGACTGGGCACCGCCGGGCGGTCGGCCGGGGCGCAGGCGCGCAGTGCCCTGACGATCAGGATGTGCAGACTGGCCCGCAGCACCCCCTGGTAGCCGGGCGCTCTGGTCCGGTACTCGTGCTCCATGTCGGTGAGCAGCGCGTCGATCGCGTCGGCCTGCTCGCCGAGCGCGAGGGCGGGGCGGGTGGCCAGGGCCCGCAGGGCGGCGAGGTCCTGGGGGTGGCCGAGCAGGAAGTCCTCGTTGAACAGGACGACCCGGCCGGCCAGTTCCTCGGTGTCCGCCCAGTAGTGCACCTGGCCGGGCGTGATCACGCACAACTGCGGTGGCGCCAGCGGCCGGTGGACGAGGTCCAGGGCGTGGGCGCCGTGGCCGCCGGTGACGTGGACGATCTCGTAGAACGAGTGCCGGTGCGGGAATCCGGCCCGGGACAGCGGGCCGATCGCGTCGAAACTGCCGACGGCGAAGGGGAGCAGGTGCGGCAGCGGGACCTGTAACCGGTGCAACGGCAGGTCCGGCGTGGTTCGGGGGGTGGGGGTGGTCCGTCGCACATCCATCGGAGCAGTGTGCGACCTGTTCCGGCGACAGGTCCAGACCATCTGTCGCCGTTTTCGAGAACCGGTCCAGACCACTGGTGGTCCAGGGCGGTCGGGAGCGGAACGCCCGGGCGGGCCGCGACCCCGGTCCCGAGCCGGAGCACCGGGGCGCCCGCGGGCGCCCCGGTCGTACCGGCGGCACGTGTTACACCGGCGGCCAGGGGATCGCGGGCCAGTCCTCGGGCGGCAGCGGGTGCCGGCCGGAGCCGCGCAGTCCGGCCACCCGGGCCCGGGTGGCGTCCAGTTCGGCCGCCGTCAGGTGCGGGGCGAGCCGCTCGGCCAGCTCCCCGTCCAGCTGCTCGGCCAGCCGGGCCAGCACCTCCAGCGCCTCGGCGGGCAGCGGGTCCCCGGCCCAACCCCAGAGCAGGGTGCGCAGCTTGTCCTCGGTGTTGAAGGTGACGCCGTGGTCGATGCCGTACACCCGGCCGTCGGCGGCCGGGATCAGGTGGCCGCCCTTGCGGTCGGCGTTGTTGAGCACCGCGTCCAGGACGGCGAGCCGGCGCAGCCGCCGGTCGTCGTGGTGCACCAGCAGGGCCGTCCGCCCGCCCTCGACCTCGGCCCGGACGATCGGCAGCCAGCCCGCCTCCGGGCCGCGCGGGTCCTGCAGCGCCAGCAGCGGCTCGGCCCCCGGGTCCGGCTCGACCCACAGCTGCACCATGCCGACCCCGTGCGGGCCCTCGCGCAGCACGGTGGGCGGGATCAGCTCCCAGCCGGTCGCGGCGGACAGCTCGTACGCGGCGACCTCGCGCCCGGCCAGCGTGCCGTCGGGGAAGTCCCACAGCGGGCGTTCACCGGCCACCGGCTTGTAGACGGCCTGCGCGCTGAGCGAGCCGTGCGCCACCGTGCAGTACAGCGCGGCGTTGGAGGCGTCGGTGAGCCGGCCGTGCACGGTCAGCTCGCCCTGGCGCAGCAGCGCGAGGGCGGTGGGCGCGTCGGCGGCCAGCGCGGCGGCGGCCGACGGGTCGGCCTGCGGCGGAGTGTCGGTGTTCAGCGCCGGTAGCCGTTCGCGCGCGGGCACAGGTGGCCCTCCGGGTCGAGCGGAAGGTTGCAGAACGGGCAGGGCTTGCGGCCGGCCGCGACCAGGTCCAGCGCGCGCTTGGCGAAGACCCTGGCCATCGCGCCGGACAGCCGCACCCGCAGCATGTCCGGGCCGTTCTCGTCGTCGACGAAGACCGCCTCGGCGGCCTCCTCCTCGTCCTCCTCGACCAGCGCCTGCGCCTCGACCACCAGGCAGGCCTCCACGCTGTCCCAGGCCAGGGCCATGGTGCCGACCCGGAACTCCTGCTCCAGCGGGAGGTCCAGCGGGGCGGTGTCGAGCAGGTCCTTCGGGGCGGCGGCCGGGATGGCGGCGTCCCCGCCGCTGCGCCGCAGCGCCTCGTCCAGGACCTCCTCGATGCGCTCGGCGAGCGCGGCGACCTGGGTCTTCTCCAGCAGCACGCTGGTGATCCGGCCCCGGGCGCTGGCCTGGAGGTAGAACGCCCGGGCACCGGGCTGGCCGACGGTGCCGGCCACGAACCGCTCGGGCTGGTCGTAGAAGAAGACCTGACGGGGCACGCTCTCGCTCCGGATCGTGTCGGTCGGCGCGGTTCCACAGGGGCGGATCGCGGCCGGATGGACTCATCAGTCACCCTACGACCTTCGGGCTCCGGCCGGGGAGCCGAGCCGTCGGCCGCGGGCGGGGTGGCACCCGGGGAAGCGAACGGTGCCGCCCGGACGGCGCCTCCCCGGGCGGCCCGTCCGCGGCGCGGGTCAGACGGTGCCGCCGACCACCGCGTCGCCGGCCGGGGTGGCCCCGGCCGGGTGGGGCCTGGGAGCGAGCGAGGCGAGGTCGCCGGTGTCGCCCATCCTCAGCACGAAGGGCCGTTGGGGGGTGTAGCGGATCGCGGTGACCGAACAGGGCTCGACGCTGATCCGCTGGAAGTGGTCCAGGTGCAGCCCGAGCGCGTCGGCCACCACGGCCTTGATCACGTCCCCGTGCGAGCAGGCGACCCAGACCGCGTCCTCGCCGTGCTCGGCGGCGATCTTCCGGTTCCACTCGCGCACCGCGTCCACCGTGCGGTGGCTCAGCGCGCGCAGCGACTCCCCACCGGGGAAGGCGGCCGCCGCGGCGTGGTCCTGCACCGTACGCCAGAGCGGCTCCTCGGCCAGCTCGGCCAGCGGCCGGCCGGTCCAGTCGCCGTAGTGGCACTCCCCCAGCCGCTCGTCCTCGGCCGCCGGGCCCAGCTCGGGGCGGACCGCCAGCAGTGGCTCCAGCGTCTGCCGGCAGCGCTCCAACGGGCTGCTGACCGCCTGCACCAGCGGGATGCCGGCCAGCCGGCCGGCGAGCGCGGCGGCCTGCGCACGACCGGTGTCGTCGAGGTCCACGCCGGGCGTCCAACCGGCCAGGATCCCGGCGGTGTTCGCGGTGGAGCGGCCGTGACGGACGAGCAGCAGCGTGGGCATGGGGTCAGCCTACGGCCTCCGGGCCCCGCGATGGGCCCCGCTCTCCCCTCCGGACGTCCCGCCCGGTGGGCCGAGTTGCCCCGGCTCCGTGCCGGACGTCCCCGGCCGGGTGACAATGGCCCCCATGATCGTCCACTGCGCCGCCTACCACGACGGCCACCGGATCGAGGCCCCCGAGGATCCCGCCGGCGCGCTCGCCGCCGCCCGCGCGGCCGGGCCGGGCGGCTTCGTCTGGATAGGCCTGTTCGAGCCCACCGCCGAGGAACTCGGCCGCGTGGGCAAGGAGTTCACGCTGCACCCGCTGGCCGTCGAGGACGCCGTCAGCGCCCACCAGCGCCCCAAGATGGAGGCCTACCAGGGCTCGCTGTTCGTCGCCCTGAAGACGCTCGGCTACCACTCCGGCGGGCACGTCGTCACGGTCGGCGAGGTGATGGTCTTCCTCGGGTCGGACTTCGTGATGACCGTCCGGCACGGCGAGGACAGCCCGCTCAGCGGCCTGCGGGCCACCCTGGAACAGGATTCCGGGCAACTGCGCTACGGGCCCAGCTCGGTGCTGCACCAGGTCTGCGACACCATCGTGGACGGCTACATGGACGTGGCGTCCGCGCTCCAGTCCGACCTGGACGAGCTGGAGGCGGACATCTTCTCCCCCGGCCGGGTCGGCCGGGACACCGCCGGCCGGATCTACGGCTACAAGCGCCAGGTGATGTCCGTACGCCGGGCCGTCGGCCCGCTGGTGGAGCCGATGCTGGCCCTGGAGCGCGACACCCGCTTCGTCCGCCCCGAGGCCGCGCCCTACCTGCGGGACGTCGCCGACCACGTGGCCCGGGTGAACGACCAGGTGGAGGGCATGGACCGGCTGCTGTCCGACATCCTGAACGCCAACCTGGCGCAGGTCAGCGTCCAGCAGAACAACGACATGCGGAAGATCTCGGCCTGGGCGGCGCTGGCCGCCGTGCCGACGATGATCGCGGGCATCTACGGGATGAACTTCGAGCACATGCCCGAGCTGCACCAGGTCTGGGGGTACCCGGCGGTGCTGGTGCTGATGCTGGTGGTCTGCCTGGTGCTGCACCGGGTGTTCAAGCGGCACGACTGGCTGTAGTGCCGCCCGCCCACCGGCCGCCCAGGCCCGACCGGTGGGGCCGGTCAGGCCAGGCCGGCGCGCTCCAGCGCCTCGACACCGGTGCGCAGCGCCCGGATCCGCTCGTCCAGGGTGAAGCCGGACGGGGCCAGGGTGAGCGTGGTGACGCCGGCGTCGGCGTAGGCCTGCATCCGGGCGGCGATCCGGGCGGTGTCGCCGATCAGCGAGGTGGCGTCGATCAGGTCGTGCGGGACGGCGGCCGCGGCGCCCGCGTAGTCCCTGGCCAGGTACTTCTCCTGGACCTCGTCGGCGGCCTGCTCGTAGCCCATCCGCCGGGCGAGCTGGTTGTAGAAGTTCTTCTCCTTGCTGCCCATGCCGCCGATGTAGAGCGCGGCGTAGGAGCGCAGGCCGTCGACCCCGGCCTTGATGTCCTCGCCGACGGCGAGGTTCACCGTCGGGCAGAGGTCGAAGCCCTCCAGCGTCTTCCCGGCCTTGGCGCGGCCCGCCGTCAGCGGGTCGAGGGAGAGCGCGGAGTGCTCGGGCGAGAAGAAGATGCCGAGCCAGCCGTCGGCGATCTCGCCGGTCAGCTCCAGGTTCTTCGGGCCGATCGCGGCGATGTACAGCGGGATGTGCTCGCGCACCGGGTGCACGGTGAGCTTGATCGGCTTGCCGGGGCCGCCGGGCAGCGGCAGTGTCCAGTTGGCGCCCTCGTGCACCAGGCGCTCGCGGGACATCGCCTTGCGGATGATCTCCACGTACTCGCGGGTGCGGGCGAGCGGCTTGTCGAACTTCACGCCGTACCAGCCCTCGGACACCTGCGGGCCGGAGACGCCGAGGCCGAGCCGGAACCGGCCGCCGGACAGGGTGTCCAGGGTGGCGGCGGTCATCGCCGTCATCGCCGGGGTACGGGCCGGGATCTGGAAGATGGCCGAGCCGACGTCGATCCGCTCGGTCTTCGCGGCGACGAAGCTGAGCACCGTCGCGGCGTCCGAGCCGTACGCCTCCGCCGCCCAGCAGACGGAGTAACCGAGCCGGTCCGCCTCCTGGGCCACGGCGATGTTGTCGGCGTCCATACCGAGTCCCCAGTAGCCGAGGTTGATCCCGAGTCGCATCTGCCGCACCTTCCAGTGGGTTGGGGTTGTGGCGAGGGTAACCGCGCCCGCGCCGGACATGCTACTGACGGGTAGGGGTGGTCTGGGTCACAGTCGCGCGGGTTCGTGCCGCAGTGATCGTTCTGCGGGTCTGCACCCCTGTCCGGGTACCGGCCGCTACGCTCAGCCGGGGTGGGGCGCACTCTCCCCACCTGCGCGTTTGCACGGCTGCCGGGCCTCCCGGGGCCACCGGCCAGTGAAGGGCCCGTCCGATGGAAAAGCGTCACCTCGGCCGTACCGGCCTGCAGGTCTCCCGGCTCGGCCTCGGCACCATGACCTGGGGCCGGGACACCGACGAGCAGGAGGCCGCGGAGCAGCTCAAGGAGTTCGTCGACGCCGGCGGCAACCTGGTCGACACCGCCGACGTGTACGCGGACGGCGGCGCGGAGTACCTGATCTCCCGGCTCACCGACAACCTGATCCCGCGCTCCGAACTCGTCATCGCCACCAAGGCCGGCAGCGCCCCCGAGTCCGCCCGCCGCTTCGACGGCTCGCGCGGCCACCTGCTCGCCGCCCTGGACGCCTCGCTGCGCCGGCTCGGCACCGACCACGTCGACCTGTGGCAGGTGCACTCCTTCGACCCTGGCACCCCGGTCGAGGAGACGCTCAGCGCCCTCGACATCGCCGTCTCCTCCGGGCGCGCCCGCTACGTCGGGGTCTGCGACTTCAGCGGCTGGCAGCTCGCCAAGGCCGCCACCTGGCAGTACGCCCACCACGGACGGGTGCCGCTGGCCGGGGCGCAGCTGGAGTACTCGCTGCTCCAGCGCGGCATCGAGCGGGAGGCCCTGCCCGCCGCGCGGGACGCCGGGGTCGGGGTGCTGGCCGGCTCGCCGCTCGGGCGCGGCGTGCTCACCGGCAAGTACCGGCACGGCATCCCGCAGGACTCGCGCGGCGCCTCGCCGTACCTGACCGGGTTCGTCCAGCCCTACCTCGGCGAACGCTCACGGCGGATCGTGGACGCCCTCGCCACCGCCGCCGACGGCCTCGCCAGCACCCCGCTGGAGGTCGCGCTGGCCTGGGTCCGGGACCGGCCCGGGGTCGCGAGCGCCCTGGTCGGGGCCCGGACGGTGGTCCAGCTGCAGGCGGCGCTGTCGGTGGAGGCGCTTACGCTTCCGGATGAGATCCGTGGCGCGCTGGACGACATCTCGTCGCCGGTGCACCACTACCCGGACCAGGGGTGGACCGAGCTGTGACCCCAGGCCCGGGTTGTCGAGCAGAACCTGCAGTGGAGTGACCTTTGGAGCGGACGACGATGACTGACACGGGGAACGGCGCTCCGGAGGTGACCGACGGGGCCCAGCTGACCCCGGAGGAGAAGGCCGCGAAGGTCGCCGAGGTGGCACGGCGGATGCGGGAGATCGCCGCCCAGGGGCCCACGCCCGGGGCTACGGTCCTGGGGGCCCCGGCCGCACGGATCCCCGCGCCGCAGGCGTCGGGGCCGCAGACGCCGGGGCCCGCGGAGGAAGGGCCCACCGCCTCGGGACCCGCCGCGTCCGGACCTGCCGCATCGGGACCGCAGGCTCCCGCAGTGGCCGCCCCGGCCGCCCCGGTGCCCGAGCGGCAGCACGGCGACGCGCTGCGCGCCACCGCCGAGGTGCTGGCCGCCGGCGGCGCCCCGGCCGAGCTGGCGGCCGCCGCCGTGGCCGCGCTCGGCGAGGAGGCCCCGGAGCGGCTGCGCGACGACCCGTGGGCGGTGCTGGGCCTGCCCGGCGTCCGGCCCGAGCACGCGGACGGCTTCGCCCAGAAGCTGCTCGGCCCCGAAGCCGCCCCGGGCGACGAGCGCCGCGCCCGGGCACTGGTGCCGTGGCTGCTGGAGCAGGCGGCACTGCGCGGGCACTCGGCCCTGGAACTGCCCGAGGTCGCGGCCGGGCTCACCCGGCTCCGGATGCCCGACCCGGCCGCCGCGATCCAGGCCGCCGTCGCGGACGGGCGGGTGCTGCCCTTCCAGGAGGAGCTGACCGGCGCCGAGGCGCACGCGGCGGGCGGCGACGAGGACGAGGTGCCGACCCGGACGCTGCTCGCGCTGGAGGGGCTGGCGATGGCCGAGGACAGCCTCGCCGAGAAGCTGCTCCAGCTGATGGCCACCTTCGTGCCGGGCGAGGACCCGCAGGAGGCCGGGGACTCCGAGGAGACCGAGGAGACCGAGGGGGCCGAGGAGACCGAGGACGGGGACGGCGAAGCGGCCGTCCCCGCCGAGGACTCCGCCGAGCAGCCCCCCGTCGACCCCGGCCCGACCGCCTGGGCGGCCGCCGCCGGGGCCGCGCCGTCCTCCTCCGCGACCGCCCTGGTCAAGGCGGTCGCGGAACACGCCCTGGTGCTGCACACCGGCGGCGAGGCGGCCCGCGCCGAGCCGGCCGCGCTGGTCACCACCGCCCGCGGCCTCGGGCTGCGGGCCTGGGCCGCCACCTGGACCGACCAGGGCCGGGACTCGCTCGCCGCACTCGCCGGCCCGGGCGCCGGCGGCGAGGCCCCCGTGGTCACCCTCGCCGACCTGCTCTCCGGTGCCGCCGGCCCCGGCCGCGCCCCGGACGGCACGCTCGCCCTCGACCTGCTGGTCGTGCTGGACGCCCCGCTGCTGGACGTCGAACTGGCCGCCACCGTCCTGGAGTCGCTGGCCGACGGCACCCGACTGGTGCTCAGCGGCGACCCGGGCCAGCTCTGGTCGGCCGGCCCCGGCCGGTTCTTCGCCGACCTGCTGGCCGCCAAGGCCTGCCCGGCGGTCGCCTCCCGCACCCCGGACTTCGGCCCGATCGGCGAGCTGGTCTCCGGTGTCGGCATCGGCGAGCTCCAGCCGGTCGAGGCGCCGGACAAGGAGGTGGTCATCCTGACCGCCAAGGACGCCGGCGAGGCCGTCCACCGGGCCGTCCAGCTGCTCACCGACTCCATCCCGCGCGCGCTGGGCATCCCGGTCGAGCAGGTGGTGCTGCTCACCCCGGGCCACGGCGGCCCGGCCGGCACCCGCGCGCTGAACGCCGCCGCCAAGGCCAGGCTCAACCCCGGCCCCGGCCGGTTCGGCGGCTTCGACCCGGGTGACCGGGTCGTCGACTCCCCCGCCCCCGGCGTCACCCGCCCGGCCCGGGTGCTGGACGGCGACGCCACCGGTCTGCACCTGGAGTACGCGGACGGCTCGCGCCGGACCGTCCCGCCCGCCGAGGCCGCCCGGCTGCGGCACGGCTGGGCGCTGACCGTCCACCAGGCCCTCGGCCGGCGCTGGCCGGGCGCGGTGGTGGTGCTCCCGGAGGACGCCGCCCCCGCCCTCACCCGGCAGTGGGTCTACACCGCCTTCGGCCGCGGCGAGCGGCACCTGTCCGTGGTGCACGCGGCGGGCCCGGCGCTTGCCCAGGCCGTCGCCGAGCGTCAGGCGCAGCCGCGCACCACCCGCCTGCGGGCGGTCCTCGCCGAGAACACCGCGGCCTCGGAGTACTGAGGCGCGACGCACGACGGGCGGGCCCCGGTGATCCCGGGCCCGCCCGTCGGCCGTCTTCCGGACGGCGTCAGTCGTCCGAGTCCTCGTCGTCGTAGACCTCGCTCACGTCGAACCGGCAGATCAGCAGCTGCGGATCGGCGTGCTCGAAGGGTTCCGGCAGCCACTCGCCCGGCTCGGTCGGCTCGGCGGCCGCGACCCAGAGCGTCGAGTCGGCCTCCTCCAGGCCGAACTCCTCGCTGCGGGCCGCGATCTCGTCGGGCTCGTACTCGCCGAACAGCACGCCGATCGCGGCGTTCACCCCGCCCGCGCCGGCCCCGCCCGGGGTCAGCGACTCGTCCAGCCGCTCGGCCTGGGCACGCAGCCGCTTGGGATCGACGACGTGGTAGTCGCGGCGGATCAACACGCTGATCGCCTCGGGCTGTTCGGGGCCGTGATACCCGCCGGGGCCCTCGTCCCCCGGGATCTCGAAGGGCGTGACCTCGTCGTAGGCCTCGTACAGGAGCTGGTCGTAGGCGATGGCCGCCGTCGCGAGCTGCTCGTAGGCGGCGGAGACGGCGGGATCATCGGCTGCGTTGGGGCTTGACACCGCTTCCAGATGACGGTCGATGGCGGCCTTGACCGCCTCAGCGGCGGCGCGTACCTCGGCAATGGTGGGCTGCGCGGCATCAGACATGGTGCAGACGCTATCTCCCCGCGACGCCGGTACGCACAGCGGTTGTCATCTACACCCGCGATTTCACCGCAACTTCCCCCCTGATGTCCGATCCATGGCGTTTCGTCCTCGCACGGCACCGGCGCGAAACGGGCGCGGAGGGCGCGCACCGGGCCCGCCGGGGCCGTCCGGATGCCGCTTCGCGCGCCGGGATCGGGGTATCCCCTCCACGGCGGCAACGGGACTGATCCACTGTCAGTCGACGGGCCCGGGTGGCACCCCTTCGGGCCGCCGCTCCCCCGCGGGAGGACGGCCGGAAACACCCGGGCCGCCCGTCCGGGGCAGGCCGTAGGCTTGCCCTTCAGGTGATCCCCAGGAGGAGCGTTTTGATCCCACGGAAGCCGGTCCGGCAGCCGGAGTACGAGTACCAGTCCCTGCGCATGCCGCGCGGCACCACGCGCAACGCGGCGCGCCAACTGCTCACCGAGCACGCCGAGTACGGGCACTGGGAGCTCGACCGGCTCAGGCTGTTCCCCGACGGCAGCCGGACGGTCCGACTGAAGCGGCGGATCATCCGGCAGGTCCGGAGCTGGTGACCGGCGGGGCACCGCGCCCCCTGGCGGAACCCACACCGGGGTTTCACGCACCCGCGGCCGCCCGTTCACCCGGCGCCCGCGGGTGTGCCGTTCCCACGGCCGGTGCACCCGGCCCTGGTTCGGCGCATGCCGCAGGGCCCGTCCTCGGACTCGCCCCGAGGGCGTGAGTCCGAGGACGGGCCCCGATCCCCGACCGAGCGCGTCAGCGGGCGCCGGCGCGGGCCCGGCGGTAGAGCACGCCGCCGCCGAGCAGCAGCGCGAGACCGGCGGCCCCGAGCAGCTCGACGTTCCCGGCGCCGGTGGAGGCCAGCTGAGCGGCCGGAGCCGCGGCGGGCGCCGCGACGGCGGTCTCGGCGGCGGTGTCCGGAGCGCCGGTGCGCGCGACGTTCGGCACCTCCTCGGCGGAGACCTGCGGCGGGGTCGGGCAGGCCTCGGCGCAGCCCTCGGCCGGCGGGGCCGGGGTGACCGCGACGGCCTGCTCGACGTTGGCGCACTCGTTGCCGAAGGCCGGGTTGCCGACGCCGGCCACGTTCGCCGAGTTGCCGCAGGCGTTGACCGGGACGTCGACCGGCGCCTGGACGCTGTTGCCGGAGAGCACGCCCGGCGAGTTGGCGGCGACACCCGAGGCACTCGCACCCGGCACCGTGGCGGCGTCCGGGATGCCGGCGGTACCCGGGATGCCCGTGGTGCCGGGGACTCCGGTGGTGCCGGGAATCCCGCTCGTACCCGGAACCCCACTGGTGCCGGGGATCCCGCTGGTGCCCGGAATCCCGGTGGGGCCGGAACCGCCGGTGCCGCTGCCGGTCTGGCCGCCGCCGGTGGCGCCCGAGCCGCCGGGCAGGCCGCCCTGCGAGGGCTTGGACGCCTGGTGGCCCCCACCGCCGTTGACGTTGGCGCAGTGGTTGCCGAAGGACGGGTTCAGCAGGCCGACCACGTCGAGCGTGTTGCCGCAGGCGTTGATCGGCACCTCGATCGGCACCTGCACCGAGTTGCCCGAGACGACGCCTGCCGAACCGGCGGCGACCCCCTGTGCCTCGGTTCCCCCCGCGTAGGCGTAGCCGGCGGTCGAGGCCAGCACACTGCCGGTGGCCACGGCCGTGAGGATCCCCTTCTTGGCTACATTCCTCATGTTTTCCCCTGACATTTCGAGACGACGTGTCGACCTTGACGTGAACCTTCAAAAAAGTCGGAATTTCGATGGATCCGTAAATCACGCAAGGGCTTCGACTGCACACGAGTTAACGAGGGGCCAACGGGGAGGTTGAGTCGAACGAATCGGCTTCACCCGATCGAGCGATTGTGTCGGGCCCCGTGTATCCGTCGGGGACGCGAACGCCCCCGGTGCGGCGCGTCCACCGCCCGGGGGCCGGATCGAGTCGACTCAACAGGCCTCGCCGGCCCGGAGGTCGACTCAGACGTTGGCGCAGTAGTTGCCGAACGCCGGGTTCAGCAGCCCGACGACGTTGATGGTGTTGCCGCAGACGTTGACCGGGATGTGCACCGGGACCTGGATCTGGTTGCCGGACAGGACACCCGGGGAACCGGCGGCCACACCCTCGGCGCTGGCGTGAGCCGACGCGACGCCGGCGGCGGCGAGCACCAGGCCACCGGTGGCGGCGGTGACAGCGGCGATCTTCTTGACCTTCATCATTCCTCCTGTATGGACAACGCAACCCGTTCGGCGGGCTGCACAGGGATGAACGACGCTGCGGCAAACGGGGTACGGAACGGATCTCCCATTCACCCGCAACGGTGAGGTCTCGCACAAATGATCAGCTTGGAATTCCCAGCAGAATCGCTTCTGTCGATCTTCTGCTTCCCGTCCCACAATCATCAGCTCCGACAATGCGGTCGGCCCGCTCCCGAAGCTCCGGGAACGGGCCGACCCAGTCGCCTGATCAGGCCTCCGGCAGTGCCGTCAGCAGGGCATCCGGCACGCGCTCAGCAGGCGTCGATGAAGCGGTCCAGCACCCGGGCGCCGAACTTCAGGCCGTCCACCGGCACCCGCTCGTCCACCCCGTGGAACATCCCGGCGAAGTCCAGCTCCGGCGGCAGCTGGAGCGGCGCGAAGCCGAAGCAGCGGATGCCCAGGTCCTGGAAGGACTTGGCGTCCGTCCCGCCCGACAGGCAGTACGGCACCGCGCGGGCGATCGGGTCCTCGGCGCGCAGCGCGGTCTGCATCGCCTCGACGAGCGCACCGTCGAAGCCGGTCTCGATCGCCTTGTCCGAGTGCAGGCTCTCGCGCTTCACGCGCGGACCGAGCACGCTGTCCAGCTCGGCCAGGAACTCCTCCTCGTAGCCGGGCAGGAAGCGCCCGTCCACGTGCGCGGTGGCCTGACCGGGGATCACGTTCACCTTGTAGCCCGCGCCGAGCATGGTCGGCTGGGCGGTGTTGCGCAGCGTGGTGCCGATCATCTTGGCGATGCCGCCGAGCACGCGCAGCGTCTCGTCCATGTTCTCCGGGTCCAGCTCGACCCCGAGCGCGTCCGACAGCTCGTCCAGGAAAGCCCGGACGGTCTTGGTGATCCGCAGCGGGAACTGGTGCCGGCCGAGCCGGGCGACCGCCTCGCACAGCTCGGTGATCGCGTTGTCGTCGTTCTCCATCGAGCCGTGGCCGGCCCGGCCCTCGACCGTCAGGCGCATCCAGTGCATTCCCTTCTCGGCCGTCTCCACCAGGTAGAGGCGGACCTGGTCGTTGACCGTGAAGGAGAAGCCGCCGACCTCGCCGATCGCCTCGGTCACGCCCTCGAACAGCCCCGGGTGCTTGTCCACCAGGAAGCGCGCCCCGTAGGTGCCGCCGGCCTCCTCGTCGGCGAGGAAGGCCAGCACGATGTCGCGCGGGGGCTTGCGCCCGGTGCGCAGCCGGTCGCGGATGACCGCCAGGGTCATCGCGTCCATGTCCTTCATGTCGACCGCGCCGCGCCCCCAGACGCAGCCGTCCGCGATCTCGCCGCCGAACGGGTCGTACGTCCAGTCCGCGGCGTTGGCCGGCACCACGTCGGTGTGGCCGTGGATCAGCAGGCCCGGACGGGAGCGGTCCTCGCCCTCGATCCGGACCACGGTGGAGGCCCGCCCCTTGGCCGACTCGAAGATCTTCGGCTCCAGCCCGAACTCGGCGAGCTGTTCGGCCACGTACTCGGCGGCCTTCCGCTCGCCCGGCCCGGAGCCGTCCCCGTAGTTGCTGGTGTCGATCCGGATCAGATCGCGACAGATCTCGGCGACCTCCGACTCAGCCGTCACCTTCGGGGCCGCCGACTCGCTCCGCTCGCTCACGGTCACTCCTCGTCTTGGGCCCGCACCGACGCACCAGCGCGCCACCCCCGGGACCTGCACCCGGGCCGTACGAGCACGTCCGCCCATCCTCCCCCAGCCCCCGATCCCGATCCAGCCCCCGCACGTTCCCGAAACCCCCTGGTCACGCCCCCGCCACACGCCTCCCCTTGCCCCCGCCACCGGCCCTGCCGGTCCTCCGGGAACCGTTTTGGGACCCCAAGCCGATCTTTGCTACAGTTACATCTGTCAGCGCGACGGACGAGAGATCGGAAGCCGCGAGGACGACACCCGGTCCGGGTGGCGGAATGGCAGACGCGCTAGCTTGAGGTGCTAGTGCCCTTTATCGGGCGTGGGGGTTCAAGTCCCCCCTCGGACACCGGCAGAGACCCTTGTTTATCAAGGGTTTTTTGCTTTTTTAGGCACTCGCGTGACCAACGGCGTGACCAACAGAGATGATCTTGGTCAGACCAGGGTCGCGAGACCAATGCGGCTGGCACTCGAAGCGGCCAGCTTGATGGCGCCCTCGGGGCGCCGACGCCCGTACCGGGCCATTGTGTAGCCCGGCGAGTGGTGCCGTGCGTTGGCGGAGACCTCTACCGGGTTCTCCTTGTTGTCGAGGTCGTTCGTGATCTTCGATCCTCGCCAATCGTGCAGCCGGAAGTCCTCCGGCAGGTTCATCCGAGCCCTCGCCGTCCGCCACCGAGCGGACACCTTCTCCGGGTCCTGCGGCCCACCGGCCTTGGCAGCCTTCTGGAGCTTGAACCCGTCCCTGGCGAATACGAGCCCGTGATCAACCCACGCGGTCCCGAGAAGGGCCCTCTCCGCATCCTGCCGGGCCTTCTGCCACTTGAGGACGTTCAACAAGGCCTGATCAACGTAGATCACTGCATCGTCGTCACCGTCCTTCGTGAGCTTCCGCAGCCGGTACGAGTTGCCTTCCTCGACCACCACCCACCGGAGCTTGATGGCTCCCGTGTCCCAATCGATAAGGTCCCACATCCATCCCAGCACCTCGCTTCGACGGCACGAGGTTGCCGCGTAGGAGGTCCACAGCGGGGCGTCCCGAAGGCAGTGATGGGTGAGGCCGGCATCACAGGCCCGGTTACCACAGGGCTTCCATATCTCACCGAGGAAGTGAGCCGTCTCCGCGTCATTCAGAGTCGGGAAGGTGGGCTCCGCGGCTTTGATCTGCCGCTCGGTCGGAGGGTTCGCCGTGTGGGCCGGGTTGGCCTTCAACAGCTTCCGAGGACCGGTGACGGTCTCGAAGGCCGCCGAGATCGCGTTGTGGATGTGGCGGACGCTCTTCGGCCCCAGTGGCTTCCCGCCGTTCGTCGGGCTGGGGGTCGTCTCCAGCATCCGATAGAAGTCGTTCAGCCGATCATCGGTGACTTCCACCACCTTCACGGAGCCAAGATGCGGCTTGATGTGCAGTCGCACCTTCGGCTCATACCCCTGCTTCGTGGTGTCCTCGCCTCGGTGCTGCTTCAGCCACCGGTCCATGAGCTGTCCCATGGTCATGTCCGATCGAGGGGTGAGGTCTCCTTCGTCAAAGTCAGCGATCCACTTGCTGAGCGCCTTCTCGGCCTCGGTCTTGTTCTTGTAGTCCCGGCCTATCCAGTACCGATCCTTCCGGCCGGTGGCGGGGTTGAAGTGGTGGGGCGTACGGACACCCCAGGTGTTCGGTCGGCCCTTGCGGGGGATCTCCACTGGAGTCCCCCCGAGCCCGTTACCGCGCTTTGCCACTGCCTCTACTACCCCTCTCGTTCTTTCTTCCACTCGACAAGCAGAGCTGACGCCTTGTCCGTCAGCTGCTTCCCGTCCCACAGATCGAGTGCCCTGGCTCGCTTCACTCGCTCCGACAGGGTTGCCTTGCCGATCCCCAGACGGTCCGCAAGGGACTGCTGAGGCGCCGTGGTTCCCGTCGCCCTCATTCGAACCAGCTCAGCCACCAGGAGGACGTAGTCCAGTTCGGTCCGGCAGCGCGCCGGCACCGGCCACGGCTCGTCCGACTCCCGACTCTGCCCCTGCGCCAGCACGGCACGGGCCTGGGCCTTGATCTCCGCCAGCGGGATCTGCCGCAGCAGGCTGGCGGGGATACCGTCCGTCTCCCGCGCCTGAGCAACCCGGTCGGCTACACCGGATGCCGCGCCAACGGACAGGCTGATGGTCAGCTTGGACGGTCCGACGAACGGCTCGCCGCCGGCCGGAAGCCGGGCTTCCACGCGCCAAGGCCCGTAATCGGCCTGCCACACCAGCTCGCCGCCGACGTCCATCCGCACGTGCGGCTCGCTCGTTCCTGAGGTCATGCCATGACCTTAGATCATCTTGAACTCACTGCCGTAAGTTCGCCTATGTGGCGCACGTCACTCTTCTGAACATGTCGCATCTCGTTCACTTCCCTGGGCGCCCGCGCCAAGGGGCCGCCCGCAGGGGCGGCCCCTTCCTCTGTCAGAGGCTGTCGAGCCACGTCTCCAGGTCGACAGGCCGGCAGCGGAGCTGGTTGCCCACCCTCTTGAAAGGGATGCGCTGCTGGCGCCAGTTGCCATAGACCCACGACCGCGGCTTCCGCAGAAAGGAGGCCACGTCATCCACGCTCAGCATCCGGTCCAACTTACTCCTCCTCCGCTTCATCCTGAGGAGAGGCCTCGCCCATCTCCAGGTCCCAGTAACCGGCCGCCATGGCCTGCGCCAGGTCCGCCGGCACGCCGCTACTCACTGCCGCCCGGTAGACCGCCCCGGAGAACTCTGCGACCAAGACGGCGGTCTCGGCGCGCTGCACCAGGAGGGCCTTGCCGAACTGGTCCTCCAGGCCGGCCAGCAGCTCGGTGAAGTTCTCGTTCTCGCTCTTCTCGCTCATTCGCAGTCCCTTACTCCGAGGTTCTCAGCACACAGCCAGCACAGGCCGGCCTCACCGTCATCGATGTCAAAGAGCCCGTGCGAATCGTAGTTCTGACACCATTCGCAGTCTTGTAGCTCCAGGTCGGATTCTTCGATCAGTGCTTGCTCCCTTCCTTGTCGAGCACGCTTCCCCAGCTCCTTTCTCCGATCTCGCCTTCGGCCGGCACCTGGACGCCGCGGACGGTGAATCCCATGATTTCGGCGGCCTGCTTGGTCAGTTCCTCGGCCCGTTCTCTCGGGAACGAAAAAACGATCTCGTCATGAATCACGAGTCGAATCCAGGGGGTGAACCCAGCCTTATGCAGTTCCAGAACTCCTCGGACAGTAATATCCCGGCTCCCGCTCTGCACAAAATAGTTCTGGGCCGCGTATGCACGCCCACGGTCGACGGGCAGCCTCCGGCCGGTGACGGTAAAAATGTGACCGAACTTGCGGGCCTTCTCTGAGAGCTTTTCGGCCAGCTCGCCGACCCGGGCATAGGTCGAGTTGAAGGCGTCGAGCGTCCTCTTAGCGACCGTCTGACTGATGCCGGCCTGTTGGGCCAGGGCCCTGGGCCCTCCGCCGAATACCGTCAGGAAATTAGCCATCTTCCCGACCTTCCGAGACACCTCAGCAGCATCAGCCGTGATCTGGTGCAGGTCTTTTTCATGCTCGAATGCGTCGATCATGACTGGATCACCAGACTCCGCTGCCAGAAACCGGAGTTCCATATTGGCGTAGTCAATGGAGACGGTGACATGGCCTTCTTCCGCCAGAAACATATGCCGCACGTACCCGTCTCCGGCGGGGAATGTCTGCGCCGCGATGCTGCCGGAAATTGACATGCGTGCCGTCCTGGCACCGACGGAATTGATCGAGGCGTGCACCCGCCCTTGCGAATCCCGCCCCTTCAATGCATTTTCAAACCAGGTGGCCCGCCACTTTCCGGCCTTCGACGCCTTCTTGACTGCCTCGGCAAGAGGGTGCCCGATGCTGTCCAGGACTTCCGCATCCATGGCAAGGTTCCCCTTGCCGGTCCTCTTCGTCAGCTTGAAGCCGAACCCCTGGAAGGCTTCGATGAGCTGCTGATTCGAGTTGACGTTTTCTACGCCGAAGCTGCGGGCAACCGCCTCCCACTTCTCTTCCTCGGCCAGCAGCTCCGCTATTCGAGCCTTGGCATACTCCTCGTCCACCAGGTAACCGGTCCGTTCGACCAGCGCCATGACGAAGGCCAAGCGGTGTTCCCAGCCGAAAAGCCCCTTGCGTTTCGACCGGAGCGGGATCAACGGGTAAAGGATGTGGAATAGCCGATAGGCGAGAACGGGGTCCATGCCCGCGTAGAGGAGGTATTCCTCATCGAACGTCCAGACCCGAGACCAGATCTCCTCCTTCTTGACCCGGTAGCGTTTGGCGATTTGGGTCATGGAGCCCTTGACCTTGGTAGCCAGCTCGGCCGAGATGTAGTACTTGGTCAACTCCTCCAGCTTCAGGCCGGGTCCGTGCTCCTTGACGGCCCGAGGATCAACAAGGTGGGCAGAAATCTTGGTGCAGAGAAGTCGCGGGGCCAGTTCCTCCAGAGTGACCCCAAATGCGACCTCGGCCACGTGTGCATCGAAATTGGCGTTGTGGGCGATGACCCGGCGAGCTGTCCGCAGAGCCCAGGCAGCAGCCTCAGCGAACTCCGGGTCGATCTCAACCGGGAGCACCCAGGACTCCACGGCGTTTCCGAACTGGGCGAGCCGACACCGGAACTCCCGATCCCAGTCCCACCAGTTGAGGCCGGTGGTCTCGGTGTCGTACCCCAGAACTGGGTTGGCGTGAACGAAGTCGATGAATTCCCAGAGATCCATGACGTCTTCGCAGACGTTTATTCGGACCTGCTGTCGTTTGATTCGATAGGTGATGACCTGAATGGGTTTCTCCTAAGTCGGCTCCTCCTCGCAGGAGTGCAGTTCGCTGGCTTCGACCAGTTGAGCCAGGGTCACGGTGTTGTCGTCGCAGCAGTAGCAGCCGCCGGCCGCGGCGAGGCCATCGCAGGGCGCATGCGTCAGGACCACGCCACCGTTGTCCAAGCCCTCAACCAGGTACTCGTCAGCACCCATCAGCGCTCCAGCAGGCAGCGGGCCGGCATGTCGCCGACGCGGGACCAGGACCACAGCGAGCAGGGGGCCGACGACCAGATCCAGAGGGATGACATCAGCAGTGCGAGTACGGCCACGGCGGCGGCAAATGCCTTGAGCACAGAACTCCTTGGGGGATAGAAGAGGGGGCCGGGCCTCTGCCCGGCCCCCGAGCTCACGGGGAATCCCTCTTACTTGGCCTTGAACGAGCCGTCGTCCTGCTTCCACAGCGGGGCGCACTGTGCGGCCTTGTTCGGGGCCTGGCAGAACATCGCGCTCCAAGTGCCCTTGTCGACGAGCTTTCGGCCGTGCTCGCACTGGTCGTCACCCAGGCCAGCCGGCGGCTTGCTGACCACCCGACCACCCTCGAACCGCTTCTGCGTCGCAGCGGGAGTGCCGCCACTGCCCTTGTGCTGATCCCGGGTGTACTGGGCAGCCTTGGCGGTGAGGTCGATCAGTCCGGTCGCCTTCAGCGCGGTCAGCAGCTCGACACCACGCTCCGCGGTCTCCTGTGCGGTGTGCCCCCACACGGTAGGGGTCAGCCATTCGGCTTCGAAGCCCCCGGCGGCCTTGAGCGTGAATCCGATCTTGAACGGGGCAGAGCTGGTGACTGCGGTCGGGGTCTGGGTCACGGGCGCCTCCTGGGCGTTGGGGATAGGGGAATTCGCGGCCGGGGACGATGGCTCGTCCCACGGGCTCCGCTCGTCGAACGGGTCGGGGTAGTTCAAGTTGGGGGGCTCCTTAGAACGGGGCGGGGGTGGCGTACTCGGCCTCGGACAGCATCCGGACCAGGGCCCGGACGTCCGTGTCGGTCAGCAGGACCTCCAGGACCCCGGACTGAGCCGAGATCATCAGGTAGGTCTGGCTGTCGGGCTTGTCGTCGTAGATCACAGTGGCCGCGAACTCGGCGGCGTCGGCTACCCGGGTGTACTGCTTGCGGGTCTCGGTCACCGGCCAGCCCTCGCCTTGCTGCGGATGTGGGAGTTCATCGCGACGGCCAGGGCGTCGACACCGCGCTGAGCGGTCTTGGACTCGCCCGACGAGGCCGGCGGCAGGCCGTAGATGTAGGTCCGGGTGATGGCCTCCCGGTATTCGGGCTTCAGCTTCCGCATGGCCGCTCCGGCATCAATCCGAGCACTCGTGATGTTGTCCGAAATCCGGCACTGGGTGAGATCATCCTTCCTGCCAATCATCTCTCCGATTTCCTCATCCGTGTAGACGAAGGACTTCAGCGTCATCCGGACCTCATCCGGCGTGTAGAAGTACTGGCCGTCCATCAGGTCCTTCTGCATCTGCTCGCGAGAGGCGTAGGACTTGGCGGCCCTCCAAGCCACCTGTCGCAGGAAATCGGAGTCGTCGGCCCGCTGTTCCAGGTGGCTCCGCTGTTCCATCATGTGGAGCATGATTTCCTGGTGGACGTCATCGACCTCGACCACCGGCCACTTCCGGGCCAGCTCGCCAGCCACCTTGCGGGAGATCTCATTGACCTTCTCCCAGTTCATTTCTGCCACTAGGCAGCCTCCCCCTTTCGTGGTGCGAACTTTCCGCCCGCCCGCTTGATCTCCCCATATCGCTGGCCCTCGACCACAAAGGACCCATCCCGTTCCACCGGAATGGCCTGCGGCGTGGCCGAGTACTTCCCGGCGTAAAGCAGACCGAATCCGCTCTGCCAGTTGGCCGGACCGTTCCGCAGGTATCCGGCCTGTCGAACGTCCATCAGGTGTCCAACCTCGAATCCGTAGATCGTGGTCAACCGCCCGTTGTGGCCGGTGGTGTGGGGCGAAATGGCCAGTCGGTGAGTGTGACCCATGATCACGCTCGTTCCAGCCTTAACGGCCTTGAGCCTCGCGGTTGCCCCCGGCACCTGGCTCATCCCGGGCGACTCGTGCCCGTGGACAGCCACCCACCCAGGCGCGATCGGGTAGTACGGGGGCGCCTTCTCCCAACCATGGTCAGCCAAGGCCAGCAGGTTTTCCATCTTGTACGCGGTATCGTCTCGGCCGAGCGCCGGCGCCCGGGACAGGAGGTACTTCTCGGGGCGCTCGTCGTGGTTTCCGCCGAGAATCTTCTTCGGCCCGGCGAATACCTCGCTGATCGGCTGGATCAGGTTCTTGATGGTGTAGCACGAATCCCGTTGCACACCACCGTCGTACTCGGCCGCGGTACCAGCCGACCACCGCGACGGAGCCGGGTAGTCGGTTGCATCGCCGATCTGCACGACCTCATCGGGCTGGTATTCCGCGATAAACTGGATCAGATTCCTCAGAGCCCGCTTGTCCTCAAACGGCATCTGGAGGTCAGAGATTACTACGATTCGCCGCAAGCAGCCTCCTCCTTTTCGAGCTGTCGAATTTCATGATTGAGGTACCACCGCGCCTTCTTGAGATCCTCAAGGGCAGCACCCTTCCGGCCGGCCCGCAGCAGATACTTGAGTGCGTTTCCGCGGACGAAGTCGAAATGCCTGGTGATCTCGATGACCTCGACCGGCAGCCACGTGTAGTGGTCCGGATGGTCTACCGGGTCACCTGTCACGCGGCCTCCAGTTCGTCATCTGCATAGAAGGCCGGCCCCGACCCCGGATTATCGTCCAGGATCACGGACGTTGCCGGCAGGAATTCTGCGTAGTTCGGTACGTGAATGGTGCCGAGCCATCCGTGGGTGGGGTCGTCCGCGATCACACGCACCCGAGCTCCGGCTTTCCACTTACTGATCAAAGTCCGAGCTTCTTTCGGTAGGAATCCACGCCTTCGGCGTGGATGAATGAATTGATGTCGTGATCGTCGCCGAGCACGATGACGACCCCGTTCGGCGTTTGGGCGGCTCGCTTCTCTGCCGCCTTGATTCCGGCCTCGTCCCCGTCGGCTACATGGAATACCTTCTTGTAGCCGACCAGTGGCAGATTGAAATGCGGCTCCCAAGCGCCCGTTCCTTGAGCTGCGACACAGGGCACCCCAGCGAGTTCCGATGCCTGCGTGTCGAATTCACCTTCTGACACTACGATGTACGGAGAGGGGATAATCAGTGCACCCGTGTTGTAGAGCCGAGGGCTGTCCCCAGGAAGGGACTGGTATTTCCCGTGCCCCTCGTGCTTTTCTTTGCGATTCGGGGCATAGTAGTTCCCTTCCTCGTCCTTCACGCAGGTATCTCGGATGCATCTGAACCGCACGGTCGCTACCCCGTGTTCACCGCCCGCCGGCCGTCGGTACGGGATGGCCAGCATCCCCCGGTACCGCTCATGGCCAATTTGAGCCGAACCGACGAATCCCACCCCGAAGTTGGGTGCCACTTCCACCAGTCCGCGGGCGGCCATATAGGCCTCGGCGGGGCTTCCCCGGTACTGCTGGTGGTAGCTCTTCGCTGCTTCCACCGAACCGTTCACATGCGAATTCGCACGCTTCCCTGAACCCAATACCCATCTCCCTCCGGATTACATCGATTCCGTCCTCTGAGAGGTCACAGACGAAACACCCCCATCGAGCCTTTTCGGTGTTCGCGGAGGCGCTCGGGTGTGACTCCGCATGCAGGGGACACAGGATCTTCTGCCAGCCGGTCCGACCCTCTTCGAGCTGGATGCCGTAGAAGTGCGCCAGGACGGTCGCGATCGCCGGCTTCATTCCTCCCCCTTGCTCTTGTCGAAGGTGAACCGGGGCCCCAACACCTGCCAGGCCGGAAAGTTCTCCAGGTAGTCAGCTGCTCTCCGGAGGACTTCGGGGCGATCCCGCGCCCCTCGGGCGAGCAGTTGCCCGTTGCAGCGGTTGCAGAGCAGGCCCCGGATGGCTTCGGTGCGGTGGCAGTGGTCCACGGCCAGGTTCGTCCGTCGGGTCTCCCGGCAGATCGCACACCGGCCGTCCTGGGCGGCCAGGAGCAGGTTGTACTCCTCGGAGGTCAGGCCGTAGGTGGCCACCAGGCGCGAATTCCGGGCCGCCGATCTCCGCCGGCCCCGCTTGCAGGTCGAGCAGATGCGGCCTCGGAGTCCCACGAAGAAGCGGTCAGCCCGACTCTTTCCACAGGCTGTGCACAGTCGGTAGCCCTTGCGTGGTTCAGCCACGCTTCCGCAGCACCGCCTCAAGGTAGAGCTGCTGCTGGAGGTCGGTCAGATCCCGGGCGAGGCCTTGGAGATAGGTGAGCGGGACGACCGCCCAATCACGCTCTCCCTCGTCTCCGCGGATCGAGATCGCCGCGACCTGGAAGCTATTGCCGAGCCGGAGCAGATCCTTCGCCAGGCGCCGAAGCCGGAGCCGGCGGCGGTCTTCCACGGTGAGGACGACGGCGACCAGGCCCCCGCCTGCCTCTCGGATCGCCTCGGCCGTGATGGTCGGCTCCTGGTCGAGGAGCACGTCCACGATCTCTCGGTCGATGGTGTAGCCGCACGCGTTCATGAATGAATCCCCCTCAGAATGATGCGTCGGCCGGCACAAGGCGCATGCTGACGCGGTCAAGTTCATAACTGCTGTAGGTCTGGCCGGAGGAATCCTCGAATCCCTCACGGTTTTTCACCGGGCTGATGTGCAGGAGCCTCCCGTCCATTCCATCGATCTCCTTGTGGATGGTCAGGATCACCGAAGGGACTCGGCCGATCTTGCCCTTTACCCCACTCAGCGGGATCGGCCTTGTGCCGTCCGAGTGCTCCCCAGTTACATGGTGTAGAGCCAGGCAATGAGCCCCGGTTTCCCGAGCCATCTCGGAGAGGTACTCACACAATCCCTCCAGAGAGAACGTGAACGACTCGGCGTCCCCCACATCGCCTACATCCACATTGGTGATGTTGTCGATGACGATCAGATGTGGGTAGCATCCGAAAACCTCGAAGTACGCCGCGAGGGTGACCTCAAGGTCTGCCAGGGTTGGCCGAGCCTCATAGACGAACCGCACCCACCAGCGCTTCCCGAGGACTTCCGCGTACTCCTCGAAGTCGTCCTCAAGAAGCCGCCTTTTGACCTCTCTCACGTCGGACCCGGTGATGATGGCCGTAGCCCTGCTGAGCTGCGTTGCCGCGCCGGAGTCAGCTGAAAAGTAAAGGGCCGGCACGTTGCCGTCGAGCGCCAGGTTCAACGCGAACAAGCTCTTACCGGTGCCAGGGCCCGCAGCTGCCAGGCTGAACTCGCCGCGCCTGAACTCGACTTCGAGTTGACTGAGTCCCTTGAACGGGTGCGGGATCGGTTCACCCGCTGCCCCCCTGATGTCCACGGACTGCGTCAGAGAGTACATCTCAACCTCCCTCGCGACAAGTTTTGCCTCAAAAAAAAGTGCCCGCTAGCCACGGGCTCACCCCGTGAATGGAAAACTAGCAGCCAGACTCCCTCGCGACAAGTTTTTATCGAAAAAAAGAGCACTTGTGCTTCACGTCACAAAAACGGCACAGGAAGCCGGGCCTCGCCGGGAAGTCGCCGGCCCTGACTCCAGAGTCCATGGTTGCGAAGCGCTCACCGATCACATTGACGTCCGTCTTGCTCAGGTCCAATGGTCTAGACAGCCCACCCTTTTGGGCAAGGTACCAGTCACCCGCAACCACCTGCACGTTGTACTCCAACTGGAGCGCGACGCCGTAGGCCTCCAGCTGAAACTTGCTCTTGGTCGACCCCGTCTTGATGTCCCGCACCCTTGCCGTGCTGGCGTCTTCCCGAAGAACCTGGTCGATGAAGCCACGAACAGTCACGCCCCCGATCTCGACCTCAAAGCCGAGTTCCAGGCCGGGTTCACCGGTGGCCGTCGACCAGATTGCCGGCCGATGTTCATGGGCCCACTCCCAGTACCGCCGCGTCTGTTCTTGGCCAAGGACGTATCGCCGTTCGATGTCGGCAGCACCTGAGCCGGAGGCCGCCAACCAGCGGTCCGTATCGGGCTCCTGTTCTAGAGCCGCGTTGATGGCAGCTGCGTACTCATCCGAGAACAGCTGCACAGCTTCCTCGACCCCCATCTGTCGCCCGGATCGCTCGATGGCCTCGGCCGCGGAATGCATTGCGGTGCCGTGCATCGACCAGGCCGCCGGCAGCGGGAGAACCTTCTCGACCCGTCGCAGGTAGTACTGATGGCCGCACTTCTCGTACTGCTCCACCTGACTCACACTGCGAGGCATCTTGCCAATATCCATCAAACCACCTTACTCGGGTCAATACGGACATATGTGAAGGCTGAGCTTCCCGCAAATCGCGGGTGGGGACGGGCAACGTTCAGGCGTTCAACTACAAGCTCGTCCAGCCGGCGCCCATACCGCTGGAGAAGCAAGGCCTCCAGGTCGACCAGCTCCATGACATCGTCGTCGCCGCAGTTGCTTGCATACGCAATGTCCCAGTACTCAGCCCCCGACTCCATGGTGTGGTGGAGCATCAGGAGGTTGTCAGTTCGGATCGTGTGAACCGCGATCGAAGCTCCGGTCGCGCCCATCGCACTCGCGTTACTGCGCGACAGGGTCATGCTGGACATTGGCCCCCTCCTTCGTTCGACCACGCAGAGTAGTGCAGTAGCTGCGCAGCAGCCATCAATTTATCTCACGGCGCACTGACAATCCCTCGCGACAAGTGTGGCCGTAATCACTACAACCATCCATCGATCCCGCAAACTTACGGTGCGTCAGTTAATGAGGCGTCAGGAAACACAAAGCGGGCCCCATGTCAACGGGGCCCGCAGTGTCTGACGCCAACCGTCAAGCAGTCGGCTTTTCGTCCTCTGGGGGTAGCGCGAGCATCTCAACTGCGCGCACGCTCGGAGTCGGCCGATCATCAGGCCATCGAACGACAAGATCGCCATCCGATGGCAATCGTTGGTCGAATCTAAATCCGGCCTCAGACTCCGGCAGGTAGACGAGCACTTCATTGCCCAGTCGGATTCGACGTTCAAAGTTAATCGCAGCCCTGACCTGGCGATCGCTCAGCTCGTCACCCTGCTGGTGTCTCATCCAGACTCTGAGCATCTGAATGGGAGAACGATTGTGATGCCCATTGCCGTGAACGCCCGGCCAGAGTTCGGCCAGAACTTCGTTCACATCCTCAAGGTGCCGGGTACGTCGCAGGCCCATCTTGCGAAACCTATCGCTAACGGCTTGCTTGGTTGCCCCGTATCGTGCCCCAATTTCAGAATCTGTGAAACCTAGCACATGGAGCTTTGAAAGTTCGGCGTCGCTAGGGAGCTTTGCCATCGGGTCCCTTTCTCGCCGCCCGCCAAGGATCTATGCGCCTACTGACGCTGACACCGTACAGCAGGCCCTCCCTCGCGGCAAGTTTTAGCTGGATCGAAAGTCTGTTCGGCCAATCAATGTGACCCGCGTCTCACTTCAACAGATCGCGTCCTGGAGCCGTCTACGGGGACACATACGTCTTTAGTGAGAGAACAAACAAGAGAAAAAGTCTCAAACTTCTCATTAAAATTTACCTTGGTCTACACCAAGAGGCCAGAAACCAACCAAGCGCCCTGTTTTGACCCCCTTGTAGTAGAGATTTCAATCTTTCCGAGGTTGAGGTCCAGGGAACGGCCCCGGCTGCCAGAACAGCATCCGGCCGGGGCCACAGACCATCGGGAGGTGACCCTGCCCAGAGCCGCATCTATCTGTCTGGTGAGCGGGTGTACCTCCCGGACGGCTCGGGACGGACGGTGCACCGACCACCAGCTCCGCCGGTCCTGGGACCGGACCTCGGCCCGCAACGCTGGCCGGCCGAGCGACTGGTCGTCCCGCCGCGTCCGGGTGCTCACCCGCGACCGGTGGCGCTGCCAGCGTTGCGGGGTTCGTGAGGAACTGGAGGTCGATCACCTCCTCCCGGTCGCCCAGGGCGGTGGCTGGGAGCTCGAAAACCTGTGGACCCTCTGCCGACTGTGCCACAGGATGAAGACCTACCGGGGCCGCTGAAGCGGTCCAACTGGACGTAGCTCAGGTGGTGAGAGCGCTCCCCTGATAAGGGAGAGGCCGCAGGTTCAACTCCTGCCGTCCGGACGAGGTCCCCGTGCCGCGTAACACGGGTTTTGCAGGTGTAGCTCAGTTGGTAGAGAGCAGCGGTCTCCAAAGCCGTGAGCGGGGGTTCGATTCCCTCCACCTGTGCCATGCGGGTCGCTCCCGCAGGTCCCCGAAGTTCTCCCTGATCAGGTGACGGAGGGGCGGTGCTGGTCGTCCAGCGGCCTAGGACTCCTCCCGTGCAGGGAGGAAGCACCGGTTCGAATCCGGTCCAGCACACACATCAACTGCCCGCCCTCGTGGCGGGCTTCGTCGTTCCCGGAGGTGGCCAGTGACCCGAGGGCCGCAGCCGAAGCCGAACGCGATCCGGAGGAACAAGCACCCGCACGCCCAGGAGCTGACAGCCGGCGCTCAGCCTGGCCGGGAACTCCCCCGCGGCCTCGGCATCAAGACGGCCGGGGCCAAACGGTTCTGGAAGACCTGGGCTGAGGCACCCCAGACGGCCACATGGATTGAGACCGACTGGGCTGAGCTGGAGATCACCACCAAGCTTGTTGACGCTCTGTACCAGGGCGACCTCCGGCACGCGGGCGAGATCCGACAGCGAACGGCCAAGTGGGGTGCGACGACCGAGGACCGGAGCAGGCTCCGGATGAGGATCGAGGACCAGGACCAGGACCAGGACCAGGATGCCGACCAGGCGCCGGCCGAGGCGTACGACCTGGACGAGGAGTTGTTCCGGCTCCTGAGCGAGGAACAGCAGGACAGCTGAACAGGGGGTGGTTGGGTGCCGCAGACCGGCAACATCCCCTCAGGTGTCCCGCACCCCTCCCGCTCCCTCGGCTACCAGATCATCCGGTGGGCCCAGCGATACATCCTCCAGCCGGACGGCGAGAACGCCGGCCGGCCCTTCCGCTTCTCCCCCGAGCAGCTCCGCTTCGTCCTCTGGATGTACGCGATTGACGACAAGGGGAGGTGGCTTTACCGGTCCGCAGCGCTTCGACGTGCCAAGGGCTGGGGCAAGACCCCCCTCCTCGCCGCGCTCTGCATCGTTGAATTTATCGGGCCCTGCCGGTTCAGTCATTTCGATTCCAACGGAATGCCGGTCGGCAAGCGCGTTCCGCTGCCGCTGGTCCAGATCGCCGCCACTTCCCTCGATCAGACTGCGAATACGCGGGACATGATCCGCGGCATGCTCGCGGAATCCCCTGCCGAGGCCGAATACGGCATCGAGATCGGCAAGGGGCTCATCCAGTTCAAGGACGGGCGCCCCGGACGTATTGAGCCCGTAACGTCCTCTTCTCGCGGTCTTGAGGGGGCGAGGCCCACCTTTGCTCGGCCCCCGGCAGAAACGTTCCTGTCGGGGGCCGGGCCATGTCTTCGTAGTTTGCGACGAGGTACACCACTGGATTGAATCCAATCAGGGTGTCTACGTCTGGGAGACCCTGGACCGCAACGTCCAGAAGACCGCGGGTGCGGGCAGTCGCCTCATCGAGACGACCAACGCCTACAACCCCAATGAGAACAGCATTGCCCAGCGGACGCATGAAGCCGTCCTGGCGGGTGCCGGCCGTCTCCTCTACGACTGCGTCGAGGCCCTTGGAGAAATCGACTTCAAGGACCGGGAACGGGTCGTCGCGGCGGTCCGTGATGCTTATGGTGATTCGTTCTGGGTCGATGTCGACGGCATCGCCGATGCGATTCAGGACCCCCGTACTCCCCCGGCGGTTGCCTACCGGTTCTATCTGAACAGGATTCAGGAGAATGCGGACGGCTGGATCTCCAAGGACTCCTGGTCGGCGTGCTTCACCGAGGATGACCCGATTCGCCCCGGTGACCAGATCGCCATCGGCTTCGATGGTTCCCTCCGAGGGGACGCAACCGGGATTGTCGGCTGCCGCCTTCGGGACGGCCGGCTCTTCACGATCCACCTTCAGGAGAATCCACGAGATCCGAACCAACCGGATTGGGAGGTTGACGTCCTGGCGGTCGAGGCCGCCATTGGTCGAGCCTTCCGGGATTACCGGGTCGAGTGGATGTACGCCGACCCGCCGTATTGGCAGGAGGCCATCGGTCGTTGGTCGATTGAACACGGCGACGACCGGGTTTTCGAGTACTGGACGAACCGGCCTACCCGCATGGTCCAAGCAACCGAGCGATTCAGTTCCGCGGTTGCCGTCCAGGATCTCTCCCACGGGGGAGACGAGGATCTGACGCGGCACATTCTGAATGCCGTGACCCGAGAGGTTCCGCAGGGCACTCTCATCACCAAGGACAGCCCCCGATCCAAGAAGAAGGTGGACCTCGCGGTCTGCGCGATTTTGGCCTTCGAGGCCCGCGCAGATGCCATTGCCGATGGTCGATTGCAGATTAAGCGCAAACGCGTAGTCGGGTTCTGAAGACCCCGCAGAGAGAGGGGTCTTATTGCCAGGACTTTCGATACCGGGAATCGGTTTCGCACCGACCACCCCGCGTGAGTGGCTTAGCTATCTCCAGAGCAAGCTGGTCCGGGACCGGCCGACGTTCCGGTTCTACTCCGACTATTACGACGGAAACCACCAGCGGCTGGCTTTTGCCCAGGCCCGGCACATCAACGAGTTCGGCCACGTCTTCGAGAAGTGGCGGGACAATTTCTGCGGCCTGATCATCGACTCCGTCAATGAGCGAATGTCCATCGACGGGTTCCGCATGACTGACGAACCGGACGCCGACAAGGACGCCCGGGACATCTGGCAGCGAAATTTCATGGACGCCGAGGCCAACGCCGGCCACCTGGACGCCATGGTCCAGGGCTCCGCCTACGCCGTGGTCTGGGCGGGCGAGGACGGCCGACCGACGATCACCATGGAGTCGGCGGAACACCTGGTCGTGCAGTACAAACCGGGTTCCCGCCGGCAGCTTGATGCGGCCGCGAAATTCTTCTCGGACGACTGGGGCCGAGAATGGGCAACCCTCTGGCTCCCTGACCGGATCTACACCTGGCAAGCGGGCACCTTCGGCTGGGCCGAGGGCGCCGTCTCGTCGGAGAAAAATCCGCTCGGGGAAGTCCCGGTGGTGCCGCTCAACAACCGGTCCCGGCTGACCAGCAACCCCTTCTCCGACCTGGCCTCGGTAATCCCGCTCCAGGATGCCACGAACAAGGTTGTTTCGGATGCGCTGCTTGCCTCCGAGTTCGCGGCCTGGCCTCAGAAGTACGTGACCGGCCTTGAGGTCATGGAAGATGCCGCGGGTAACCCTGTGGAACCGTTCAAGGTCGCCGTCGACAAGCTTCTCCAGGCCGAGGACCCCCAGGCAAAATTCGGCCAGTTCGATGCCGCCGACCTCGGCAACTACGTCAAGCTAACGGACATGCTGGTCCAGCACATGGCCAGTACCAGCCGAATCCCGTTCCACTACTTCCTGAACGGCGGCGTTGTCCCGTCCGGCGAAAGCATCACAGCTGCCGAGGCCGGCCTCATTGCCAAGACACGTGAGCGCATGCTCCATTTCGGGGAATCCTGGGAGCGCGTCATGCGTCTCTGCTTCAAGGTTCTCGCGGACAAGCGGGCAGAAGCCTGGGGCGCCGAGGTCATTTGGCGTGACCCGGAAAACCGTACGGAAGCTCAGCACATGGACGCCCTGCTGAAACTGAAGATGATCGGCGTCCCCATGGACCAGCTCCTTTCTGATGCAGGCTACACGCCGCAGCAGATCGCACGGTTCAAGCAGATGCGCGAGGACGAGGCCAAGGCCGAAATGGAATTGGCCAGGAAGTACCCGCGTCCTCTCCAGCCGCAGCACGATGCGGCTGCTCTTGACGCCAAGAAGGCGGCGACGAAGCCCCCGCAGGGCAATTCCGGCAACACCGCACGGAAGCTCAACCCCGTGAAGGCCTGACCCGCCCCGAACATACCGGCCCCGAAATGGGGCCTTTTCTCTCTCTGACGAATGGAGTAGCCCATGACTGCCAATCCCCCGGACTCGACCCCGGAGGGTCAGCCTCCGGCCACCGGCCAGACCCTGCCGACCATTGAGCAGCTTCAGGCCGAGGTCGACAAGTGGAGGGCCCTTTCCCGCACCAATGAGAAGCGCTGGAACGACACATCCAGTGAGCTGGACGCGCTCCGCCAGGAGCGGATGACCGAGGCCGAGAAGGCCTCGGAGAAGGTCCGGGCCGACACCCGTACGGCCGTCCTCGCCGAGATGGGGCCGCAGTTGGTTGAGGCCGCGATCACCTCGGAGGCCGCCAAGGCCGGCATCGAGATCGGTGACCTCCGCTTCACCGACCTGAACCAGTTCCTCGACCAGGACGGCAAGGTCAACAAGGACCTGGTCGGTGAGTTCGTCAAGAGCCGAACCGACGGCAAGCCGGTCTACGCCCAGAACCTCGGTCTCGGCCGCCAGGGCGGCCCGGCCGCCGGCCAGCTGTCCCGCGGTGACCTGTCCCGCATGACCCCCAAGGAAATCCAGGAAGCCCGCAAGGCCGGCCTGCTCGACGCGCTGATGCGCGGCGCCCTCTGAAACGTTAGGTACCCGTTTGAGCTTCTATTCCCAGCCCGGCAACAACCCGGGTGCCGGCAAGTACCAGACCACCACCGGTCATTTCATTCCCGAGGTCTGGACAGCACAGCTTCTGTCCGACCTCGAAGAGAACCTGGTCCTCAGCGCCTCTCCCTTCACCAATCGGGACTACGAGGGCGAGTTCCGGCGCGAGGGCGACGTCGTCCGCATCCCGCACTTCGTGGACAACACGGTTTCCGACAAGGGGATTGTGAAGGCCTACGGCGAGATCGGCACCGCGGACCACGCGGCGCTGGAGTACATGAAGATGGTCGTCGCCAAGGGCTCCAGCTTCCACCTGGAGATCGACTCCATTCACCAGCTCCAGACCAAGGCCGGTATCGACCTGATGTCCAACCTGGTCGCCCAGCGCGCCCGCGCCTCGGCCCTCGCCATCGATGAGCTGGTGGCCCTCACCCTGCTCGCGGGACTGGCCGGCAGGGATCTGAACGGCTCGGAGGACCGCAACGCCACCGTCTCCGGCCTGCCGAACCTTGAGCTCGGTCCGATCTCCACCGTCCAGGCGGCCGACACCGGCCGGGACGCCAAGGAGCACCTGAGCGTCTACGACTACGTCGTCTCGATGCTGGAAGTCCTGGACACCCGTAGCGCGCCGCAGGATCGTTGGCTGTTCATCTCCCCGCGGATGCGTTCCCTGCTGCTGCGCGACCCGAAGTTCATTGACGCCAGCCAGCACGGTGGTTCCGGCTCCGTCGTGGCCTCCGGCCAGATCGGCACGATCCTCGGCCTGCCCGTGATCGTCGCCAACGCGCTCGGTAGCCACGCCCGTCCGAACTCCCCGGTGATCCGCAAGGGTAACGAGAAGTTCAAGGCGGTCGACCTCTTCATGGGTTCGACCTCGGCTGTTTCCGTCGTCGTTCCGTTCGCGGAGATGGAGGCCTACCGGCCCGAGAAGAAGTTCACGGGCGCGGTGAAGAGCCGCATCCTGTACGACGCGAAGGTGTGTCGTCCCGAGCAGCTGCTCGTTGCTCAGGGTGTCGAGGCCGAGATCAAGGCCCATAACGCCACGGTCACCACCCCGCCGGCCACGAAGTAATGCGCTTCGCCACTCTGGAGGATGTGGCCGCCCGCCTCGGGCGGCCCGTCCAGGCGGACGAACAGCCCCGTGTCGAAGCCCTGCTGGACGACGTATCAGCGCTCATCTCCGAGTACTGCAATGGGAGTTGGGACAGGTTTGCCCCTCCGGCCTCATTCCGGGCGATCACCTGCCATGAGGTGATCCGCTGGCTTGCGGTAACTCCCGGGGTGGTCGCCGAGAGAACGGGTGAGCTGGAGGTGCAGTTCTCGGCTGCCGCCACCGTCTTCGGCCTCTCCGAGGCGGCCAAGGCCTCCCTGCGTCGCTACCGGCGCTCCCTCGCCTCTGTTCCCCTGGCCCGGGAGGTGTCGCCATCCGACACACCGAGCCCATAGAGATCTGGCGTGCCACCCTGGTGCCGGATGCATACACCAGCCGGCGCGACTGGGACCGGGCCGAACGCGTCTGGTCGGGGCTTGCCTCGGTCCAGCCCGGCAAGTCGTACACCGTTCGTTCCCCTGAGCGGGAGACCACGGTCGACCGGGTGCTCGTCTATCTCCCACCTTCCGCTGATGTCGACTCCGCGGATCGCATCACGGTGCGCGGGATCAAGTACCAGGTCGAGGACGAGCCGGCCCGCTGGTCGGGCGGCCGGCTTCCCCACGTGACGGTGAAGGCGGTGAGGGTCAGGCGATGAGCAAGGTGACACTTCGGATGATCGCCGGCTGGGAACGCGAGGTGCTGTCTACCCCGCAGGTCCGGGACCTGGTGGAGTACCACGTTGCTCGCATCGCCGAGTTGGCCATCAAGTCGGCTCCGAAGGCCTCCCACAAGGCCAACTGGAACTCGATCAAGAGGAACATCGAGGCCCTGATCACCCTGTATGACACCTGGTACGGCCAGGTGATCATCGAGGCCGAGCACGAGGTTCGTCATGCGATGCTCCAGGAACGCGGCTGGAAGGACCGCAAGGGCCGCCGGCACCCCGCCCGCCTCTTCCTGAAGGCCGCCCTGGAGAAGGCGAGGATTGAATGATTGATCCCGTCACCGTCGTCTGGGAGTACCTGAGTTCACTGCCCGACTTGCCGCACGGCTCCGTCACCGGCGACCTGGTCGGCCGCGAGGCCGGCGAGACCACCGTCTACCTCGCTGAATCAGGCGGTCACCGCCTGGTCCGGGACCGGATGGACCGGGCCGACATAGAGTACGACGTGTACGCCGAGGACCGCGCAGAGGCTAAACGCCTCGCGCTCCTCGTCCGCCAGGCCCTCCTTGAGAGGCTGCCCGGCCAGGAGGCCGGCGGCGCCTTGGTGCTCGACGTCGCCGAGGTCTCCCGGCCCCGCTATTACCCAGACAGCGTGAGCCGAGAGCACATGTACGGCGGCGAGATCGCGGTCTTCTACGTCGTGGCCTGAGGCATCCTGCACAGGACATCGGGCTCGACCTCGCCAGTCTCCGTGTTGGTGACGGGTTCCCACCCGTACCGGGAGTACCAGGCCGTCAACTCCTCGGAGTTCAACCCTTCCGGCCCCGGTTCGACGGAAAGCATCAACACCACCTCGTCTTCGTCGGCCGCAGTGGTGATCTCCTTCAGCAGCTCGCGCCCCCATCCCCTCCCTTGAAAGTCGGGATCAACCCGGATTTCCGTGAGGATCGCTACGGCGCCCGAGTCCGGGTCACACAGCAGTGACGCGTAGGCCTTTCCCTGGTGATTCACATAAGCACTCTTCATGGACGCCAGCCTACTTCCCATGCCCCAACGTTCCGGGGTTTCCACCCTTTCCCATACAAGCCCCGTGGCCGTGTGCTACGGGGCTCTTTCATGCCCGGAGGCCAGAGCCTATGGCTAATGACGCCCAGAAGATCCGTTTTGCTCCGAACGGCAATATCTACGTTGCGCCTGCCCCAAACAACCTGCCTGGCGGAACACAGCTGCCGGTGGATGTCGGCGATGGCAAGGCGACCCCTGCCGGCTATCGCGCATTTGGTTACGTGGATGAGGGCGGCGTCACGATTACGCCGTCCATCGAGACCGATCCGGTTAACGCATGGCAGAGCGCGACTCCGATTCTGTACAACGTCAAGTCGGCTTCGATGCAGATCAAGGCGACCCTTCTGGAGACCAATCAGCTCACCTCTGAGCTTTTCTGGGGCGCCGCATGGCTGCCGGTAAAGGATGACAAGGGTGCGGACACCGGCACCTACCGCCTCGACCTTTCCAGCACTCCTGACCTCCAGGAAATCAGCCTGGTTGTGGACTGGTCCCAGAAGGGTACTTTTTACCGCTGTGTGATTCCGCGGGCGATGATTTCGGACCGTGGTGCGATTACGCTTCAGCGCACCGAGGCACAGAAGTACGAGCTCACCATCAGCGCCCTGGACGCTAATGGTTCGCTCGGTTATGTCCTCACTAATGACAATGTCAAGGGCACCGGCGGCGGGGTTACTCCGCCGGCCCCGTTCGCTTCCACGGTCGCGGTTCCGGGTTATGCGTCGAATGACGGATCCGCCGGCTCGTGGACGGCTCGTGTCACTGCTACGGGCATTACCAGCCCGGCCACGGTAAAGGTGCTCAACGCGGCCGGCACCGCTTTCCAGCTTCAGACCACGCTGAACGCTGACGGCAATTTCGATGTGACCATTCCGAAGGGTCAGACGACTGCCGAGCTCAAGATCACTCACGCCGGTGTGGATTACTGCTACACCGTTACCGACAAGACGCAGGTGGGTTCTTCGAAGACCTGCACTGTCGTAACCGGCTAAACGCCAACGGCCCCTGCCGGGGAGGGCAATATTCCCCGGCCCCAATTCTTCCCTTTTAGATACTGGAGTCCCCCATGGCTGTTGCCAAGAAGACTGCTTCCCCGAAGACTGCCGCCGCTAAGGCGGAGGCCACCGACGAGCCGACGACTTTCGAGCACGCCGGTATTACCTTTTCGATCCCGGCTCCGCTTGATATGCCACTGGAGATTCTGGAGGCCGAGTCCGAGGTCGAGGCGGTCCGCCTGATCGTCGGTGAGGAGGCCTGGGCCGAGTACCGGGCGACTCGCCCCACGATCCGGGACTTCCAGGCCCTCGCCGAGCGAGTCAACGAGGCGGCCGGCTCGGGAAACTGATCGCAACCGTCCGCGTCGTCCAGGAGCACGGCGAGGCCCTGGAGGCCGATCTCCTGGAGCACTTCGGGGTCGATCTCCTCGACCTCTGGCGCGGACGGCTCTCGCTTCGCCGTGTACACGTGCTGATCTCCGCCCTGATGACCAAGCCGGGCCGTTCCGCGCTCCTGGCCGACATGGATGAGACGACCCAGTGGGGCACCGCGGAGCACCTTCTCGCCCGTGTCTCCGATGCCCTCGAACTCTCCAACTTCCTTTTCATCAAGGCCAATTCAGAAGACGCGGCGGACCTTCCGATCCCTGATCCGCTCCCACGACCCGGCAGCACAGAACCCGAACTCCCCACGCCTGAAGCGCACTTCGCCGAGGGCGCCGAGGTTGCCGACTTCTTCTCACGAATGAATTCTCTCTGACCCCAGGAGGGCTGCATGGCTCCGTCTACTCGCGGCCCGATCAAGGTCGGCAGCGGCTACATCGACGTCTTCCCCAAGATCACCTCTGAGGCCTCGCAGAAGTTCCGCGCTGAGCTGATCAAGCAGATGGAACGGGCCGGGGCGGAGGCCGGCAAGGTGTTCGGCACCGCCACCGCCGAGGGAATGTCGGGTCTCCCGAAGGCGGCGGCAACAGCGGCTCGAAAGGCGAAGGCCGCCATCGAGGAGGAGGGCAAGGACAGCGCGGCCGTCCTGGCCGCCATCGAGCGGGATCTCACCAAGCAGTTCGGGACCGAGGCCGCGAAGCGCTTCCGCGAGGCACGGCAGCTTGAGACCCAGAAGCAGGCCCTCGCCGAGGAGACCAGCACGGTCACCCAGCGGGCCCTTCGTACCGCCGTGCAGCAGGAGACCGAGGCTGCGACCGCCCGGTCCCGGGCCACCCAGGCGACCGAGAGGGAACGGGTGGCGAGCCTTCGCCGGCTCGCTGAAGAGGCTGCTCGAACCGCCCGCGCAGAGCGCGCCGAGCGACAGCGCGCCCTGGAGGACGAGGCCCGGATCGACCGGGAGATCGAGGCGACCCGACTCCGAATGGAGCGGGAGACCCAGGCCGCGATCCGGGAGACTGCCCGCGTCCGACAGCAGGCACAGCAGCAGGCCATCCGCGGTGAGCTGGCCCAGGTGGCCGCCGTCCGCGACGGCCTTCGCCAGCAGCTCGCCGAGACCCGTTCCACCCTGTCTCAGATATCGGCCTCGCACACCTCCCTCATGACGACCATCGGCCGGGGCTACAAGAAGACTTTCGAAGGCGTCGAGAAGTTCGGCACGGGCCTTTCCGAGTCCGGGCACCTGATCACCAATAACCTCGTTGCACCGCTCGGCCTTGCGGCCGCTGCCGCGACGACTTTCGGAATCAAATCCGCGGACGCCATGATTTCGGCTCAGACCGGCCTGCGGGGAATGGGCATCGAACTCCGAGACGTCAATACCCTGCTTCAGGACATGACGCAGTACGGTGTTGAAACGCCCTACTCGGTCAACGACATGCTGAAGTACGGGACGCGGTATGCCCGCGCTAACGCGGCCCACAATGAGAAATTCGCCTCCAGCGATCCCCTGGTAAAGTCCGAGGGTTCGCGGGAAGTCGCCAACCGGTCTGTCGACATGGTCCGCATGATCGGCGACAGTGCCGCGTACGGCGGCGTTCTCGACCCGACCATGGTTTCCCAGGGCATGTATGCCCTGGAGGTCATCCAGGACATGGGGCGAACTCCGCTCCGCAACCTCAAGCAGCTGGAGCGGGCCACCGGTATTCCGGCCCAGCAGATCGCCAAATTGGTCGGCTTCAAGGACCGAGCTTTCACTCCTAAGGAGTTGGAGGCCCGTGAGAAGATGACCAAGGAAGCGGGCGCTGTCCTTGAACAGCCGAAGACCTACGAGGCCTCGGCTCAGCTGATGGATTTCATGGCGAATGCCAAGGACACGGGCGGTCTTTCCGGTGAACAGCTCATCCAGAAACTCCTGGAGCACTGGCGAAGCGATCCGAACATCCAAGGCGCCGCTAAGCGGATGGGCGGCGCCACAATCTCGGGCCGCATTGAGAATATGAAGGAGCAGGCCCAGTTCCGCCTTGGCCAGCTCTTCTACAGCGAGGGCGAGGACGGCTCTTACAACTACACCGGCCTCGGCGAAAAGATCATGGGCCACAAGGTCACGGACGATACGGGCACCCGCTTCGAGGGCGGACTACTCAATGACGTCCAGGACATCGGCAAGGATGTCTTCCCGACCTTGAAGCTCATGGTCGAAAAATTCATCGACGCCCTTTCCAAGTTCACGTCGTGGATCAAGAAGGCCGCCGAATTTCTGGAGGAGCACCCGGCCCTTAGGGACATGGTCCTCAAGGCTGCTGAACTTGGCGCGGTCTTCGGCCCGCTCGCAATTGCCGCTGGTGTCCTGCTGAAATTGGTCGGGAAGGCCGGCAAGTTGGTCGGCACGGTGGCCACCGTCGCGGCCGCCCCGGTCAAGGCCGCCGGCCGTGGAGTCCGCGGTGCGTCCCGTGTCGTCCGGCAGGCTCGGGCGGGAGTGGGCTCCCGTGGCGACGGCGACGGCTTCTTGCAGGGCTACCGGAACCGTCGCGTCGAGCTGACCGGAGGCACCAGCGGCGATGAGCGCCGAATCCGCAACGACGTTCGGGAACTAGAGCGGCAGATTCGCGAGGCGGACGCCAGGACGGCGGAGCTCCGCCGAGACCTCCAGCAACTCAATAACACCCAACTCCTCTCACTCATAGCAGAGTTGTCGGGGGGGAACCACAGCGTCGAAGGCGCGGCGCAGAGCGCACGGACCGAGGTCCACCAGGTCCAGACTCAGGGGATCGAGCCCCTGAACAGGTCCAGCCTTTCCGGCCTCCGAGGCGAGTTCACCAGCACCCGCCCGGACGTCGAGCGCCTGGTGACCTCCATCAAGGATGCTCAGCGCGAGATCGGCCAACTCGACGGCAAGAAGCTGGTGGGCCTGAAGGTCACTGTCGATAGTGCGCACGGCGCCGTCACAGACCTCCGGCTCAAGATCGAGGAGACGTCCCTCTCCGTCGGCCGGCTCGACGGGAAGAACCTCAACCAGCTCAAGGCCGAGTTCGTTCAGGTCCACGGTGCGGCTGATCAGCTTCACGAGAAGATCGGGCAGGGCACGGGAGCAACCTCGGTGGCCGGCCGCGTTGGGCTGCTCAACCAGCGCACCCTTTCGGGCCTCCGCGGCGAGTTCGATCAGACCCTCGCGGCTGCGGACCGAGTCCACGAGAAGATTGGCCAGGGAACCGGCGCGGGATCGCTCGCCGGCCGTATCGGGCTCCTGAATCAGAGGTCCCTTAGCTCGTTGAAGAACGAGTTCGACGGTGTCCACAACTCTGCCGACTCGGCTTACAACAAGGTGGGCCAAGGCACGGGTGAGGGCTCTCTCGCGGGCCGAATAGGTCTCCTCAATGGCCGCTCTCTGGCCAGTATTCGGGAACAGGTTGAGAAGCTTGGTAGCGCGCTGAGCACGGCTCACACGCATGCCAACAACCTTGACAACTCGATCGACAAGATCTCGAAGAAAGCTCCCGGTGGTAGCTCGGGCGGTTCGAACCCGTCGAAGCCGGAGCCGCCAAAGAAGAAGTATGCGACTGGCGGCATTCTCCCTGGCTATGCGCCAGGTGTAGACACCATTCCCGCGATGCTCTCCCCGGGTGAGGCGATTCTCCGCCCAGAGGTCACCGCGGCTCTCGGGCCGGCGCTGATTCACTCCTGGAATGCTGCCGCCCGGAAGGGGCAGCTCAGCCGGTTCGCCGGCGGCGGTATTGCTGGTCGCCTCGGGTTCGATGATATCCGAAACGCAATTCAGCTTCAGAACGTCCTCCCGTACGCCTCTGCTGCGGCCAACGTCATGTCCTACTCCAAGGCGAGCGACGATATCGGCGGCGAGGTCCAGGGTGGGCTCCTGCGCGTCGGCTCTAACGCCTCGAAGTGGGTCGGCAGCGGCGTCGCGGACCGATTCCGCGACATCTACCAGTTCGTCACCACGGATTCTTGGGGAATGCTTCGCCGAGTTCCTACGGTCCTTGGCCAGGTCGCCGGAATCGTCGGCGGGTCCATTTCTCCAGTGCTCGGCCAGTATTTCTGGGATGACGTCTGGAAGGGTAACGGAAACATCCTCAACCGAGGAAAGTCGTTCCTTTCGGACACCTTCTCTGCCCACACTCTGAAGGAGGTCATCTCAAATCTCGGCGGCGGAGTCTGGGAGTCGATCAAGTCGATCGCCGGATCGGCGAAGGATCTGATCACTGACCCCATCGGCACCGTGAAGGAGGGCGTTAACGGAGTCTGGGACGTCGCCTCTGCCGAGGTCGATCAGGTCGTTGACATGGTTCAGGCTGTCAAGGATATCTGGGATGCACCCGGCGATTATGCCTGGTCCGTCCTAGAGGACGTCATGAGCACCGCCAAGGAGGCGCTGCCGAATACCGAGGGCCTTTTCGACTTCTCGTCCGGATCTAAGATTTCCGCCTCCATCCCGGTTTCCGATTTGGACTGGCGGGACATGGTGGGTGGGCACCTCGACCCGACCGGAGATCAGGTCACCCGCTGGCGCCCGACCGTTCAGCGAGTGCTCTCCGAGCTGGGCATCGACCAGTCCTATACAGATCTGATCTTGCACCGGATCAAAGTGGAGTCCGGCGGCGATCCGAACGCGGTAAACCTGTGGGATAGCAATGCGCTTAACCCGAATATCGGTCCTTCCGCAGGCCTCATGCAGACAATCCAGGCCACCTTTGACGCCTATGCCGGCCCGTACAAGTACCTCGGCCGACTGAATGGCCTTGCGTCCATTTATGCAGGCGTGAACTACGCGACCCACCGGTACGGGGCGAGCTGGCCGAACGCCCTCTCCGGCAATCAGGGGTATTGGTCAGGGACGCTCTCCGCGTCTCCAGGGCTTCGCCTGGTCGGCGAGCACGGGCCCGAGCTGGTGAATTTCCGTGGAGGTGAGCGGGTGCACGATTCCGCGGACACTCGACGGATGCTCCAGGGAAAGTCCTACGAGATTCACGTCCACGAGGCCAAAAGCGAGGACACCACACAGGCCGTTCTTCGCGCCCTCCAGTATGCGGAGGTTATGTCAGCCATGTAGCCATTTGGAGGCCCCATGCCAATTCCGGCGATAAAGCCGCTGGTCCTCGACCAGCAGCCGGCACCGCTGCCACTGCCACCTCAGCCGGTGGTATGGGGCCATACCCACGTGACGATCACGGGCTCGAACGGTCAGGGGGAGGAAATCCCCCTGACCTCCTTCGCAACCAGGGAATGGCCAGCCATCATCATCCAGGCCGGTGCCACTGGCCTCGACATGCCCCCGCGTGAACTCCACGCAGACGACTCCCCGAATTTGGACGGGTCGATCTATCGCGGATCGCGGGTGGCAGCCCGGCAGATCATGATCCCGGTCTACCTCCACGGAGTTGACCGCCGGACCCTGAAGGACCTCAAGCGCCGGCTGATCCGGGCGATCAACCCTGATAACGGGTTCTGCGTCCTCAAGTTCGCCGAAGGCGATTCCCTCACCCGTACCTTGCACGCCTACTACAAGGGTGGACTGGAAGGGGACGAGGGTGCAGACAATGCCGGGTTCAGGTGGTCCAAGTTCGGGCTCCAGTTCACCGCCTTCGACCCCTGGTTCTACGGTGACGACCTCCAGGTTGCCGAATGGAGCTTCGGGGACGGTACGCCCTTCCTGAAGAAGGGGGAGGCCCTATTCCCGCTCTCCCTGTCTAAGGGGATTCTGTCCAGCAAGAACATCCCGATCGTGAATCCCGGCGACGTCGACGCCTGGCCTATCTGGGAGCTCAAGGGCCCAATCCGCGGGTTCAAGATGACCTCCGGGGATCGTTCCTTCGGCATCGCGGCGGGCCCTGCTGGTGGCCCGGCCGCAGTGCCGGCCGGGCGCACGCTCATCGTGGACACCCGTCCCGGGATGAAGTCCCTGACGGACGACCAGGGCAACAACTACTGGCCCCGGGTGGACTCGTCGCCGTCACTCTGGCCCGTGCCGGCCGGGAAGTCGGCCGTGTCCGTCGACCTCACGACAGGCAGCTCCGCCGCCTCTCTCCGTCTTTCCTTCCGACCCCGCTACGAAAGTTACTGATGCCTATGAGTTACCGGATAGAGGTCCGGGACCGAGACCTTAATCGGGTCGGCGTCATAGACACCTGGATCAAGCTCGACTTCATCGTCCGCTTCTGCCAGCAGGGATCATTTCAGCTACTCGTCAAGGCCGGAACCCCTCAGGCGAACCTCCTGCAAAAGGGTGGCGGCATCGCCATCTTCCAGGAGGGCGTTCCCGAACCTCTCCTGACCGGGCAGATTGAATTTTTCCAGCAGTACTGGACGGTGGAACAGCACACGGGCCCGGGAAGTCTTTATGTGGGCGGGAAGTGTGACAACAAGATTGCCTATTCTCGACTGGCTTTCCCCGAGCCCGCGGTGCCTGTCTCCAAGCAATACACCACCCGCCCGACTCGCCAGGCCGCCGGCTCAGCGAGCAAGGCCCTGTGGTGGGAGCTGGAGCACTCCGTGGGGGCCTCCGCCCTCCCAGATCGCCGGATTCCCGGCCTGTCTCTCCCCGCGCCAGCCGACCTCGGCGCCCAGGTCGCTGACTCCTTCCGCTTCGATGGCCTCGGGACCACTTTTGAAAGGTGGACTGAGGGCAAGGATTTCGGCTATCGACTCCTCTACAACCCCGACTCGAAGAAGATCGAACTTAGCGTCTTCAAGCCCCGCGATCGATCTAGGGATGTCCGGTTCAGCCCTGAAATCGGGAACCTGCGGGAATTCATCTGGACGCTCACCGCACCCCGGGTAACCCGCGTCATTGTGGCCTGTCAGGGCGAAGGCGAAGACCGGTACCTGTACCAGAAGATTGATACCGATGCCGAGGCGGAGTGGGGCGTCCAGATCGAACAGTTCCTTGACCGCCGCGACCTTCCGCTGAAGACGGACCCGGCCACGGGCCAGCCGGTGAAGGCTCGCGAGGACACCACGGACGCGGAATTCGCGAACGCGAAGAAGGCTGTCGAGGACGCTGCGGACAGCTTTCTCCAGCAGGGCGAGAAGAACGGCAACTTCCAGATTTACCCGATCGACACCGAGCAGATCAAGTTTGGCCGGGACTACTTCGTTGGGGACTTGGTGACGGTCTCGATCGACGGCGTTGAGTACGTCGATATTGTCCGCGAGGTCAGCATCTCGGTAGAGGACGCCGGTAAGAACCTCACCATTCGCCCAAAGATCGGCGAACAGGGATCAGGCGATCCCCTCAATCTCTACAAGACTGTCTCCGAGCTTCGAGAGAAGCTGAAGAAACTCGAAGCGAGGATGTAATGGCAGAAGTCAGCTACCCATTTTCTCAGGCTAACGCCTCTGGCGGAACCGAGATGGTGTCTCAGATCCAGTGGCAGCAGATGGCCCACCTGTGGGGCGGAGACCGAGTTGACTACCAGCTCACCAGCTCAACCCTAGACCCGGGAGCGCTCCCCTTTGCCTGGCGCGTAATTAACGGCCGCACGATCTCTATCGAAGCCGGTAACGCATGGGTCGGCGGCTTCTACTACCAGAACACTTCCCCCCTGAATGTCGACATCGACCCTAACCCCACCGATCGGGCCCGCAAGGACACGGTAGTGATCCGGGCGGACGTCGTGAAGGGCTCGGTCAACATCGTGGCGGTAAAGGGCCAGCCCAGCATTTCCCCCATCGCTCCGCGGCCTCAGCGCTCGCCGGGCGGGATCTGGGAAATGGTGCTGCTGGAGGTTGACGTGCCGGCCGCCAACGGTGCTCTCTCGGTCCACTCCCGGGCCTCCTTCGACATGCCCAGGCCGGTAGCGACGCCATGGAATACCCGCTCCACGGCCGATTTCGTACCTCTGGGAACTTTCATCTATGACCTCGACCAGGACGGCGGGGACTCCCCTTACGAGGCGTTTGTTGGCCGTGACGGCTACACGGTGACTCGCCATCTCGGTAAGGCCCGTCCGTACACCCCGAGCCTTTGGGGCGTGAACTCTCAGCCGGCCGAGGTGGATCGCGTCTGCTGGTGGCGCTGGATCGCACCCAACACCTACCACTTCAATATGAAGCTCAGGAACTCGACCTCCGCCGACATCGTCACCACCGGCTGGTACATGCAGACCTCTCTGCCGAATCCGGCGAATGGCCGCACGGCCCAGATTTTCGAGGGCTACATCGATAATCCTGCCGGCGGCGGCGGTAAGCCGTGGATGACCTCGGTCAAGGGGGTCACATGGGAAGGCCCAGGAACTTCGACCGTGAATCTCTTTACGCCTGCCGGTGATTCCCTGGTTGTCCTCCAGGGGATTCCAGCTCACTCAACCCTGCATCTGTCCGGCACCGTCGAATCCGACGTTTTCACTCAGTAAGGGGGCATTCCCTTGGCTCGAAATCTTTTCGGAGGTACGGCCTCCGACGTTGCGGAAAGCGTCAGCGGCGCCCGAATCCCGGGTGCTGTCGGAACGGTATGGGACGGCCCGAGCGAGGGTGCCCGGCAGGTGACCGACCTGACTGACACCACCGGCGCCCCCATCATTCAGCTGGTCGCCGACGTCCGAGGCATGGTCCCGAGCTTCTACGGCCCGAGCACCGGCGCCGAGCGGCTTTGGGTGGACTTCGGGGCCGGACGGATCGGCCTTGTGTCGGTGACTGCCGGCGAGCGCCTGGTCCAACACCAGACGGCCCCCGACCCACACCAGGACAGGGCTTACACCAATGAGCGGCTGGCCAATTTCGTCCCGATCAACGGCGCGGACCTCCAGGTCCCGGCCGGTACGGACTGGGCCCGGTGGGTCGTGCCAGCCGTCGCCGATACCACCGGATCCGCCTGGAAGCTCAAGACCTCGGACGGCTCCGCCTTCACCCGCGTCCTCAACTCCGGCAGCTTGCTGCTCGACACCGTTGACGTCCGCACCCCGCTCTGTATCGGGGCACCGGCGTACGGCGCCGGCCAGTCCGTCATCAACGTGACCAACTCGAAGGCCACCACCACAACTACCTCGTCGGTCTTCCGAGTTCAGGGCGACGGTTCGGTGGTCAGCTCGGGCACCGTGACAGCGGTGAACGTGGGTACGGCCCGCCTCTTCTCTGGGCCCAACGCGCCTTCGAGCCCGAAGGCCGGGGATGTGTGGGTGCAGTATGGCTAATCAGCTCAAGGTCTGGGACGGGTCGACCTGGATCGACAGGACGCCGCAGGTCTGGGACGGAAGCACGTGGAAGCCGCGGCCTCCCCTGTACTGGGATGGAGCCGCGTGGATGAGCGCGGCCCCCACCCCAAAGGAGTTCCCTTCCTTCGTCTCCAGCACGAAGGCCCTCGTCGTGGACCAGGCCCTCGCCGAGGTGTCCCTCCCTCCGGTACGAACGAATGATTTCGTGGTCTCGATCTGCGTCAGCTCTGGCGCCGCGCCGGCACCCCGTTTACTCACTCCTGCGGGTGCCATCCCGACCCAATACACCCTCACTAGTGGACTTTTGATGGCCGTGGCCGTCTGGCCCTGGGAGCCGTCCCGAGGCAACTCGGTGGTTTGGGACGTGGGCACCGCCCGCAACGCTGCCGTAATGAATTTGGTGTACCGAAACGGGGATGTCTCCAACATCGGGCTCACCCCTGTGGTCGGCATCCGCGAGTACTCCAAGACCAACTCGCTCCCCCTGATGCCCTCAACCGGCTATCGGAATCTCTATGCGACTGTGACCGTTTCCAGCAAGCTTACGGGCCTTTCTTGGCCGTCCGGAGTTTCCGGCCGGGACCAGCAGCTCGGAAATTTCGGCTCGAATCAGGTGAGCCTGATGGTCGCTGATACGCCGGGCTCCGGCGGTTCGCCTGGCTCTGTGCAGCTCGACACCACGGTCTCCTCTGCGGCGGTGGTCCTCATTTCGGTTCCAGGAAAGTCCGACGGAAAGGCGACCTGGATTCTTGGCGACTCCGTTGGTTCCGAACTCGGCACCACTACTATCCTGGAGCTTTAATTGATCACACTTCCTGCCCTTAAGTCGTGGGTTTCCCGTCAGGTGATCGGCCCGGCCGACATGAACTCTCAGGTGTATGACGTACACAACGCCCTGTACACGGTGGCCAACGACCATGAGAATGCAATCAACCAACTCCGGGCGAACCCGGTGATCTCACTGACCCTTCAGAACCCAGTCATTGTGGACACCAATCAGGCAACAACCGTCTACTGGAACACGAACAATCCGATTGCCAAGGTGGGTTACTGGAACTCTCCGGATGGCGGGACGCTCATTGTCCCAGAAAGCGGGGTATACAGGATCACCATGAGCTGGGGTGGCTGGGGCTATGGCACCTCCACTCCGAAGGTACGCGCGTGGGTCTACTCTCCTGCGGGCAAGATCGGAGGCTTCCTTTATCCTCCGATCGACGGCAATGCCGGCTCGAACTCTTTCACAATGGCCGTGCGCCTGCGGGCCGGCGAGGCGTTCGCGGCTTATGTGGTCAGCTGGTGGGCGCCTTTCAGGAGTGACAACGGCCCGGGTGACGAACGCGAGTCATGGAATCTGACCGCAGAGAAGATAGCTGACTAAGGAGGCCTATGACCCCGAATGACATTTTCGGATTCGCGGGCACCGCGGCCTCGGTTGTCGCGGCTCTCGTCATGGTCCGGGCCTCCTGGCAGATGAATTCAGCTCAGGTCTGGAAGGGCGAGGCCGAGGCTCAGAAGACCCGAGCCGACAGGCTTCAGGATGACCTGAACGAAATCAAGGACAGGCTGACGCGAATCGAGGCGGAGAACCGCCGCCTGGTCGAACTAATCACAACCCTCGACCCTTCCCGGATTCGCTCCGGGCTCTAAATCTTTCGTTCATCCCCCGAGGGGCTAGCCACACGGCCGGCCCCTTTTTGCATGCCCTGGAGGCATCTTGAGTCAGGTTTCTACCGTCTTCGCCGTAGCATCCGCCGAGGTCGGCTATCAGGCCGAGCGAGCCCCGGGCGAGCGCCCGTCTGGCCATCAGAAGTATTCCGGACAGGTCCCTGGTCTGGAGTGGTCGAATTATCAGCCGTGGTGCGCAACCTGGGTTTCTTGGGTGGCCCTGAAGGCGGGCGTTCCAGCCCTTTATCCGCGCACCGCATCCTGCTCCAACGGGGTCGACTGGTTCCGATCCCGAGGCCGGTTCTCTGCCTATCCGGCGATTGGTGCGCAGGTCTTTTACGGGCCTGGTGGTGGCACCCACACCGGAATCGTCTACGCCTTTGACGCGAATTCCATCTACACCTATGAGGGAAATACTTCCCTCACCAATGACGCCAATGGCAATAAGGTCATGAAGCGGGAAAGGCGTCGTCGGGACGCCTACGTCTACGGCTACGGCCTCCCCGCCTTCGACGGCGGCATCACCACGGCGGACCCCGACCTGAAGGGCCGGCCGGGCTTCACCTACCAGGCGTCTGCCTCCGGCCCGGCCAACTCCGGCTCGACCAACCCGACTTCGCCAACCCGAACCGTGACCGTGCGAGCGGGCCAGACCATCACCGCCATTGCTGCGGCGGCCGGCATCAGCGTGGCCGCTCTGCTCTCGCTCAACCCGAACGTCCAGGATCACCCGGACCAGATCCACCCTGGGGACTCGATCACCCTGCCAGCCGTCCCGGAGGGCGGCCAGGAGCCCGACCCGACCCCACCGCCGGCTTCCCCGCCGGCCTCGAACTCCGGCGCCTTCCCGGGCACAGACCAGTTCGGTCCAGGTGCGAACAACGCCAGCGTGACGAAGCTCGGTGAGCTCCTGGTCCAGCGCGGCGGCGCGCGCTTCTACCAGCAGGGTCCAGACCCTCGCTGGAGCGAGGCCGACCGCCAGGCCGTGAAGGCCTTCCAGGAGTCACAGGGTTGGCGAGGCAGCTCCGCGGACGGCCTTCCCGGCCCGCAGACGTGGGCTCTCCTGGTTAACCACCAGGGCCACGACATTCCGGCCGCCAGCTCGGCGAAGCCGAGTGCGGTGCCAGCCTTCCCCGGAGCCAGCAGGTTCCGGCCAGGCGCGGTCAACTCACACGTCACCACTCTGGGCCAGGCCCTCGTCCGACACGGCTACGGCCAGTACTACCGGCAGGGTCCTGGTCCTCGTTGGTCGGAGTCCGATCGACGCGCTGTGCAGGCCTTCCAGCACGCTCAGGGCTGGTCTGAATCGGGTGCCGATGGCTACCCGGGCCCGCTCACCTGGTCCCGTCTCATGCGATGACGCATGAATCAATTACCTACGGAGACACATGAATTCATTCATTAGCACGCACATCGTTCGCGTCGTCATGGCACTCGGCGCCCTGGTCCCGCTCCTCACCGCCTGGTACCCCTCGATCCCGTGGGAGGCCCTGGTTGCTGCTGCTGCGGCCCTGCTCGGTGCCGGTGAACTGGCACAGCGACACGAGGACAGCAAGACCTCGGCGGCCCTCCACGAGACCTCTCCTCTGGACGAGGCCGCCAGGCTTCAGGTCGAGCTGACCAAGCTGGAGGCGAAGCAGACCGGCTGATCCACAACGCAAAAATTCCCCCTCCCCCGCGCTGGGGGAGGGGGCTTCTTGTGTTTCCGGCCTACCAGCCCACGACCGAGAATGGCTCACCCTTGAGGAATCGGGCGATCCCGGCTGCGTTGTACGGCTGGGCATTCTCGGGAAGGTCATTGATCGGGTACCACCCGATGCCGGCGCACTTGTGGGGTTCTGCGTTGTACGGCTTCCCGGCCCACTCCGAGGCGGCGAGGAACCAGCCGACGCGTGTCTCCCCTTCGGGGTTGCGGTAGTGCATCACGTGGACGATCCGGACGGCCTCCCGGTGAACCTCCACACCTACCTCTTCTCGGGCCTCGCGGATCGCCGCCGAGATCACGTCTTCGCCCTCGTTCACCTTCCCGCTGGGGAGGTTCAACTGGCCGTCGCTGTAGCCCGTATGGGCTCGTTCAGCCAGTAGGACGAGGCCGTTGCGTTCGAGGATGAGCATGGCATCGTTGATCGGGCGTTGAGGCTGCACCTGGTCCTCCGGAGGTGTGTCTTAGGAGGACGATAGGGCACTTCAATGGACGTCGGTAGCCCTGTACGAGATTCCCTGACCTCGAACGCAAATATGCCCCCTCTCCGAATGGGGAGGGGGCATATTTCATATTTCCAGACTATTCGATCCTGGTGGGCAGTTCGGGCCTGGCTTCTTCGGGCCTGTACAGGTCAAGGAAATTGATGTTGCAGTTCTGACAGAGATCGGCGCCCGGCGGGAACCGATGTTCCGCGTCCGGGCAGATTGGCCGGCCAACCGTTGCATGCCCACAGGGCTTGCAGGTCCAGAGCGGCGCTCCGTCGTCTCGGAGCTTCCAGTCGTGGCGGGGGTAGCCCTCGGGGTTCCAGTACGGGGTGTCGGTGCAGAGGGCTTTGACCCGGCCAACGATGACCTGGTCACCGTTCCGCCAGTTCACCCGACCCTCCGTATCCAGGAACGTCGTCCAGGCCGTCATGGGGTCCTCCTGTACTGACCGTGCTCGGAGCTTCGAAGGTACTCCTCTTCGCCGGGCTGTGTCAGGCGTCCAGGGTCAACCACTCAGCGATGGCCCCGCTGATGGGGGCCCCAGTGCTCTCCTCGATGAACCCCCATTCGCCATTCGAATTGCATTCGAGGAACCAGGGACGGCCGTCCATGTCCTCAACGAGGTCGAACGCACCGAATGAGAGGCTGGCAGCAGCCATGTAGTCGTGGAGCTGGCGGTTGGTAACGTCGTCCAGTTCAACCAGCTCGTATGAGGCCGCCTCAGGGTCGGCGCGCCAGTCCAACAGGTCGGACGTGATCCGGGCCGCGAACACCTGGTCACCAACAACGGTGACCCGCAGATCGGCTTTCTTGTCGATCAGCCGCTGAAAGGTGTGGGGTACCGGCTGCATCCCAATCAGCGGGTCGGACGGGGTGATTTCCCAGGCCGGCGCGAAGTCGACGTAGGTCTGAGTCATCGCCTTGACGACAGTTCGCCCAGCGGCGATGAAGGCGGCGGCCTCCTCCGGGTTGGTGGTGGTGAGCGTGTCGGGGATGTCCATGCTGAGGTCGGCAGCCAACGTGAGTTGGGGCAGCCTGGTCCGGTGGTAATGCACGGCCATGGGTTCGTTCATCCACCGGCCAGCGCCAGCGGCGCGGAGTGTGCCAAGTACCGCCACCGTGGTTTCGTCAGCGGCCCATGCCTCCTCCCCCTCAAGTGAAGTCGCCTTGGTGGGCTTGCGCCACAGCACGGACGTCCAGGGGCCGACCGGGGCGCCGCCAACGGTCCACTCCGAGGTTGCACCCGCACGAATCAGGGCGCTGGTGTGTTCCTCACTGCGGGGCCGGCCGGGGTCGAGGCGAACGAAGGTGGCCCGGCGGAGGTGCCGGGCCACCATGTCCGCCGCGTAGTCACGGTCATCAGCGACGATGACCACACGGGGGAAAATCATTTCAGTCGTCGTCCTTCTTCGAACCCAGCGGCGGCGGGCGGTTGGTGATCGTGAAGCCGCGAACGTCGGCGGCCTCGACCAGCGGAACACCGTCCGCGGTGATGTTCAGGCCGGCGACCTGGCTGTAGCTGTGCTCGGGGAGGACCGAAGTGAGCGCCACCGCACTGGCGGTGCGAGCACCTCGGAGAGCGAGGTAGGCCATCTCCATTCTCCTTTCTCATCGCAGTTGCCGAAGCACGGTCGCGCTTCGGGTGGTACACCCGGACCACCTAGGAACGTTCCTAGGTCCGGGGGACTTTGGAGGGTGCGATCAGATAGCACCGGAGCGAGGTGGAGCAGGGCGGGCGGTGCTGCTGCTCTGCACTCCTTGCGGGGCATCCCGTCGGACGGTCGATTCGAGGGCCTCCCTGAGTCCGGGCAGGCCGAACTTAAGGTTCATCTCCAAGGTCACTTCCAGCCCTTGTGAGATCTCCTCGATGGTCAACCCCTGAGGCGGCGTGCCGTCTGCGTTCACGCGGCCGTGGACTGCGGCGTTCCCGCCTCCAGCTCCGAGATCAGCTCCGGCCTCAGCGGCTCGCCGAAAGCCTTCACGAGTTCCCGGCCGATCGCACGGAGCCGCCAGTCACCGGCCATGGCCTCGTCCAACCGGAACGCCCCCCACTGCCGCCAGTAGGCCTGAGCAGTCGAGTCGTCAACCAGGCTCCGGAGGTTCACCCGCAGCTCTTCACGGGTGATCACACCCATCCTCCACCTCAGGCTGAGGTACGCGAGGATCTTGTTCACCCGCAGATTCGCCTTCTGCTCCTTCAGGCTGCCGGCCTCGCTGCCGAAGGCCCGGTATTCGTCGTCGGCCAGCGACTCGTTGATGCGCTGCTGGTGGTCGAGCCCCAGGTCCATCTCCACGCGCTGACGGTGCTGGTAGTAGCCCACAGCGGCCTGTCCCACCACGGCACCGGCCAGCAGCAGAACGGCAGAGCTAACCTTCACGGGTCTCTCCCTTTCATGAATTAGTTCGGCTGATTTGACTCATTCACCACGTACAGGTCGCCGCCTCCCCAGCCCCAGCGGGGGAGGCGGCCCTTTCCCGGTGCTCCAGCCGTCCAAAGCGTGCACCGGGAAGCTGACCCGCCCCGAGCGTCCGGCCTGACCGTTACCGTCCTCGGGGCGGGGGTTCCGGCTGAAGAGGCAGGACCCCTCCGCAGCCGGGGCTTCATCAAGCGGCCGGGGCGGCCACGCCCCTCAGGAGGAGCGGCAGCCCGCTGCCGCTGTTCCACGCGTCCCACGCTTCGAGGGCGCGGCAAGCCTGTTCCGCCTGCATCACAGACATGACTTCGGACCGCGAAACCCAGTGCAACCCGCGGATCTCCGCCGGCGGCTGGTGCCGGTCGACGATTCCGATCTGGCGCGCGTCGAGCATGCCACCCGCGTAAACGAGGTTCAGGCCCTCGGGGAACTCGGAGGCGGGCATGTAGTCGACGGCGAGGAGGTCTCGCAGCTCCAGCACCAAACCCGTCTCGACCTCCGTGTGTCGGCGGGCCGCCAGGTGCGGCAGCTCGTTTGCCTCGGCACTGCCTCCGGGGAGGGTGAACCCGTCCATATAGACGGGATCGACCAGGAGCACCTGGGAGGTGCCCTCCGCCTCGCGCAGGATGAACGCCTGCTGGCCGGACCGCCGCCCGGGCGGCTTGGTCATGATGCTGGTCCTGCTCAACTCTTCTCCAATGGTGTCGACTTGGCTTTTGGGCCGCTCCCTGTGAGCAGGGGGAGACTCACAGGGAGCGGCCAGCTCGACAGGGACACAGCCGTGGACGCCCCTGGAGCTGGCCGGCAGGTGGGTCTGCGGGACACCTGCCGGGTACCGGCCTGCTGGGCGGGCGGCACCAGCAGGCCGGCGAGGTACCCGCCCCCGAGGGCTCCCGACGTTCTACCTCGGGGGCGGGAGCATGTCAGTCCGGTTCGCCGATGTACCACAGGCCGGCACCGAGACGGCCCGCCCACGGCCCTGCGTGGCCCTCCAGCAAGAGGGGAACCTCGCGGCCAAGCCCGGACCGCCTCTCTCGGCGACCACTCCGAACGAAGCCGGCCGCACCGCCGTTCAGGTCCAGCATCAACGCAAGTTCGGCGTCCAAGTCACCCGCGACCGTCTCGTCGGCACTCATCAGATCCACTCCTCCGACGCGGCGAGGTCGGCCCGCATGGCCACCTGGTGAACGTACCTGACCAGCACCTTGTGATGGTCGGCGCAGGCCGGGATGCTCACGGGCGTACCGTCAGCCCGCCAGTAGGACGTTCCCGGGGCGACCACCGTCGGGCGGCCGTAGCAGAACACACACCGGCCGAGCTGGAACAGGTGCTCGGCCGGCATCTCGGTGACCGCCGCCCCCTCAGCGGGCATCGTGTCCACTTGCAGGCCGGCGAGTACGAATCCGCCGGTCACGCCGGAGTCCAGTCAGCCCGATGCCGGTGTGGGTGCCCCGCCGTGCCGGCGGCAATCTCGACCGGGACGATCGGCTCGACGAACTCCAGGTCAACACGGTGCTCGGGGCCGGAATACCCCAGCGGGCGGAGCACCGCCCGACCGAGGTACACCTCCACGAACACGAACTCTCGCGGTCGGTCGTCTTCATCTTTGCGGCTCAAGTCCCGTACCACCTGGTGGGACTGGAACGGGTACTCGACTTGCGGTCTCTCAACTCCGGGCACGGGGACTCCGATCCGTAGCGCAGTGACTACCGAGGAGGCCCACTCTCCTCTACGCTCTAAGAGCTTTCAACTTTGCGGATTGGAAAGGAAGGTGGCCCCTTGAACGTGAAGCCGCTCGTACCGGACCGCTCGCCGCGCGAGTCATTTGGCGCTCAACTGCGGTCGCATCGCGAGGAGTTGGGCATGACGCAGGACCAACTAGCCGAGCGCACCGGCTACTCGCCTGGGCACATCTCGTCCGTGGAAACCGGCAGGAAGCCACCAACCTTGCGGTTTGTACGGCAAGTTGATCGAGCATTCGATTCAGGGACCAAGTTCGCAAATCTGTTCCTGGACGTCCGCGCATCCTCCCTGCTGCAAGGCTTCGGGCAGTACGTTGCGGAGGAAGCGAAGGCAGTGGAGATCCGGTGCTTTGAAGTCGGCATCGTCCCTGGCTTGCTCCAGACCAAGGAGTACGCCGAGGCGCTGGCGACAGCGGCAGTGAGCCGAGGAAGTATCACGGATGCCCAGGCAGAAGAGCGACTGCGAGTCCTGGCGAACCGCCAGAAGCTACTTGGCCGCCGACCGTCGCCGCAGGTGTACGCGATCCTGGACGAGAGCTGCATCCACCGCGTGGTTGGGGGCACTAAGGTGATGGCGGCCCAGCTCAACCACTTGGCCGATGTTGCCTCGTTTCCGAACATGACGTTGCAGATTGCCCCATATTCTATGGGCGAGGCGCGCAGTCTGAATCTCCCGGTCTACCTGCTCGTGCTGCCGGATCGATCCATGGCCGCCTACTCGGAGGCCGCTCAGCAAGGACTGTTCGAGCGTGAGCCCTCCGAGGTACAAGCCTTGCTCACGGCCTACCATCATCTACAGGTGGAGGCCCTACCGCAGGCCCCTTCCCGGGAGCTGATCGGCAAGGTACGAGAGGAAATCCAGTGACGACCGAACCCGCATGGTTCAAGTCCAGTTATAGCGACAACGGCGGCGCATGCGTCGAGGTAGCCGCCAACATCCCCGGGGCAGTGCCCGTCCGTGACTCCAAGGACCCCCACGGTCCGGCCCTGGCCTTCTCTCCGGAGGGCTTCTCCGCCTTCGTATCCGCGGTGAGGGCCGGCGAGTTCGGCGACGTCTAAGCCGGACCGCCAGGACCACGGAGGCCCCCGACCAATCAGGTCGGGGGCCTCTGGCTACTCACAGCCCACCCTTCAACGCGCGTGCCGGGGCCTCTCGGTTATCCCTCAGCCGCTTCTTCCTCGGGGTCCGGCATGCCTTCCAGGACCCATTGGGCCTTCACTTGCACCGCATCGAGCGGCGGGCTCAGCAGCAGCTCAACCGGGTAGGCCGCGGTAACCTGGACGCCGCCCGTGGGCTCATACGTCTCGGCTCGCACGATCGCACCCACCTCGACGGACCGCACGATCAGGGGGGCGGCCTGCCAGCGCTCCGCAGCCCCGATGATGAAGGTGATTTCCTGCCGCCCGTTGACCACCGGCCCGATCTTCGTCGCCGGGTTGCCAGCTCCTACAAGGTCGGCGAACGCCCATGCCCAGTACTTCGGGTCATAGGGCCTGTCGTTCTTCACTGCTTCTCCCTCTCGTCCCGCTCTCGCGGACTTCCATGCCGACCGTACCGGGCGACACCGACATGGGTGGTTCTTCGTGCCACACCTGACCGCTTACCCACCTGGATACCACCGGGGCGAAACGCCCCCGGACGAACCGAGGGTGCTGTTGCTGCGGCATCAGGGTCGGGTTCACCGGCCCCACCTCGCCACCTTCCGGCGCCACCAGGCGCGCGCCGTCTCGGTGCACGCTTCCTCCACCATGGCCACCCAGTTCTCCGGGACCGGACCGACCGACTTTCCGGCCTGCTCGGGGGCGGCCTCTGCCGCGGGCTCCTGGTCGCCCAGCTCGGCAGCCGGCTCCTGGTCCTGGTGCTCGATGACCTCAGCCGGCGCCTTGTCCTCGCCCACAAGGGCCGGGAGATCAACCCCAGTCGCCCACACCTGCGACATGCTGTGAACCGTGGCAACCACTTCGTTCGTGTCCACGTCGCGCAGGAAGTTCTGCCCCCTCTTCGACTCGTGCCAGGACACGGAGACCAGCGTCCCGACCGGATCAGGCTCGCCGTCCTTGACCACACCGCCGAACCAGAAGTACGACGGTTCCTCACTCCACCGGACGTAGCTGCTCAGCTTGGCCTTCTCCCACGCGCGGGCCTCGGCCGCGGAATGGGTCTCCTCGGCCGCCAGTTCCTCGGGCTCCTGGTCCTCCTGGCTGGCGCCCTCGGCCGGCGCCCACCAGCCCTTCGCGTAAGGCGAGTCCGACAGCAGCTCGGCGCCGTCGTCCCCGATCATCCTGAGCAAATTTGCCCCCTCCAGACGGACCGTGGCGAGCTGGGGGGTCGCCGACCGCAGCATGCTGCTGCCACCGCACCAGACCCTCTGTCCGTGGTCGAGCCCGGTCAGCCACTCCCATTCCAGAGTCGGCGGCGTCTCTTCGCCGGCCGACGCCTGGTCGTCGTCGCTCGCCCCGAGGGACCCGTCGATCAGACACTCGGTCTGCTCGTAGGCCTCGGTGTAGCTCTCCAGGAACCGCTTGCCTGCCCGCTGAGGGGCGCCCGCACCGTGAACGGAGTTGGACCGAGCGACCTCCAGCAGCCATCCGAGCGTCCCGTAGGTGACTCGACCGCTGAAACTGCCGTCACCGTTCGCGCAGGCCTTGAGTTCGGCCAGCAGCTCCGGGCGGCCCTTCAGGAATCCCTGCGTAATTTGGCTCGACACGTAACTACCCAAGCTCTTCGGCATCTTGAATTCGTGCCGCCGCTGGCGCGGGTCCTCCGGCTCGTAGTCCAGCTCATGGCGCTTGAGAACCGTCTTCGCCGCCTGTGACCGGCTGAAGTTGTCGTCATCCCGCCATTCGCGGCAGATGTCCAGGAGTGCCCCGAGGGCGTCATTCGGCAGCCGGACCGTGGTGGAGTTGTTCGACTTACCCATGTTCAGCGCCTTGCAGGCGTTCATCAATTCGTACTGACCATCAGTCTCGCACTCCATCTTGCTGGTGGCGTACTTCCGCAGCGGAGCGGGCAGGTGGGTCTCAATCTTGCGACTCATGATCTCTCTCTCTTCTGTGGTGCCTTCTCGGCTGTCATGCAGGATGTTCAGTGCGGGCACCCGGAGCTGTTCCGTGCACACGTCGCAGTCACAGCGGTGCCACATGCAGATGCACCCGGGCTCGGCACACAGGCGATCCGGCCCGTGGCCGTTGCCCCGGTCGTACCAGGTCGGGTACACGACGTGCTCTCGGTCGTAGCGGTGACCGTGCGGCAATGGCTGTTCGTAGCAGGGACGTTGAGAATGCCGGGCCGACTCCTTGTTCAGGAAGCCGGCCCGGCATTCAGTGCATTGCAAGTAGCCCTGCGGGCGCCCTCGGAGGGTGTGCTTCACAGGAGCGCGAGAAAGGGGTTAGCCGGCCTCTCGGCGGATGCCGAGGCCTTCGGGGCGGCCTTCCGGGCAGGCTTCGTCTTGGACGTCGGCCGTTCCGCCTCCGGGCCACCCGGGACCACGGACAGCCGGGGCTTGGACGTCGCCAGCTTCTTCGACTTTCCGGCCTTCGACGCCTTCTTCGCCTTAACCGGCTTGGCCTCGGTCACGGGCTTGACCGCCCGAACCACCACTGGCTCAGACGGTTCAACCATCGCCGCCACCCTCGTGGGCTTGACCGGCTTGGGCAGCTCGACCGCTGCCGGCTCCAACTCGACCAGGCGGTAGATCGTCGCGGGTGCCCCTCGACCGCTAAGCCGCTCCCGCACCATGACCACGTCGGCCATGTCCTCCACCGCGGCCTTGATCCCGGCCGCGTTGGCGCGGGACCCGAGCGCCCGCAATAGCACGCTGGAGGTCGCCTCTCCGCCGTACCTCTGGAGAGCTTCCCGGATCAGGTCAGGCAGGGGCTTGGCCGTGCGCCGGCCGACCGAATCGGCCTCACTCGCCAACCTCCGGATACTGGCCACGGAGTATTCCACGAAGGCCCTGGCAGCCTCCCATGCCCGGACGCTCACAGTGGTCTTGCGCTCCGCCGCCGTGAGCACACAGGCCACCCTCAGCACGTGCTCGTCCGCCCGCTCGATCATGCACGACAATTCCTCCGGCAGCTCCATCAGCTGGTCTTCCAACTCGCTCCGGTAGTTGTCGTGCCGAATCGCTGCCGCGTCCGAGATCGACATCACCCGAGGTTCCGACTGAACCCACGCATAGGCCCGAGTGATCGCGCCCGAGGGCCTCACGTTCGCGAGGGGGTTCTTCATGCTGGTCGGCAGCCGCCGCGACCGATCAACCACGACGGGGAGGATGCGGTTGAACACGCCGCCGAGCGCAACATCCGGCTTCACCAACCGAGACCAGCGTCCGGGCTGGATGTGCCCGTGGAACCCCAGGAGCGGGTGGTCGACGCGCTGTTCCTCGCGCTTACCGGCCTTCCCCTTGGTCGTGTTCACCAGCGGTCGGCCGTCCCAGGCCTGAATCATCTGGTCGAAGTAGCTGTCATCCCGGTTGGCTCGGCGAAGCTGGGTAGCCCATTCGTCCTCGACCATGAGAACCCGGCCGTCCTCGCCGGCCTCGCTGAGCTGTGTCTCCTGGACCACCTCGAAGAGGGTGTTAACCAGTGCCGGACCGCTGCTGATCCCCTTTCGCGTCCGCTTCTCCAGAAAGGACCCGATGGAGGGAGCGAGGACAGCCGTTGCGGTATCCAGGGCGAACCCCTTCCTGCCAACCTTCGACCGGCCAACCATGGCCGTCCAGACCACCACCGGCCGCCCGTTGGGTTGCACCACAGAGCCGGATATCGCACTGGACCACATGCTCAACGCCGCCGCGAAAATGCCCACCGGGTCACCCTCGCTGAACTCTCGCGCCGCCTCGACGGCCTCACCGATCGGGCCGTACTTCATCTCTTCCCAGGTACCCATTTCCCTTGCTCCCTTTTCTCGTTACGCGCTGACAGCGATGGGCTCGACCACGTCCAGGGCTTCGCCCAGCAACTTGCCGAATCGGTCCCGGTGTTCCTCACACAGGTCCCATTCCCGGGCCCCGAGCGTGAGCCTTTCCACGGCCTCCACCACCGTTCCGTTCTTGTTCCAGCACGCGTTGCAGATGAACTGCTCGATCACCTTCGTCGCCATTCCATTCCTCCTTGCGTACGGGCGTTCATGGCGAAGGCCGGACCTCCAGGGTCCGGCCTCCACCAAAAGCGACCGCAGTTATCCGCCGAACTCGGCCACGATCCCGACCAGCCCGAAGGCACTGGATTCGGTTATCTCGACCGTTTTCAGAGAGTCACCCATTCGCCCCGCCCCAGTGTGCGGATACAGGTACTCGTCTTCCCACTCGTCCCGCTCGAAGGTGCCCTCTTCGGGCACCGGAACAGCAACCTTCGTAATCACGGTGGTATCGATCTCGGTGCCATCTGAATAGGCGCTGTTGATCTGCAATGTGACAATTGCTTGCGGCATCTCTAGCTCCTCTTCTCCATGCCTCCAGGGCATCCTTCGTGGGCCTCGACACACGCATGAATTCCCAACTCCGTGACTCCGCCCTCGGCGAAGGCCAGTATTGCGAGACCCTGGGCTATTCCCATTCGCGCTTCCGCCCGCCCCTTCCCGCCGAACTGAGCCACGTCTCCGCGCGAGGAAATTTGCTCAAGTGCACGAGTCCGGAGACTGTCAATTTCGGCAGGCGACTTCCCTCTCAGGCCCGCTATGCACAGCGGCACGAAGCCCACCAAGAAGTCCTGCCACGACTGCGGCACGACTCCCCTCGAACGCGGGTCATAGATGACTCGACCGAATACCGAGTTCGGCTGGCGGCCCCATATCGGGTGCGATTCACGCGTGGTCACGCGGCCACCAACTCAACCTCGTGACGAATGTTCCGCCGCCCCGCCTGCCACGTTTCCGTGACGCCCTCGACCAGCATTTGCACCATCCGCTCCGGGTCTGCGTAGTCGTCGGCGAGCCTGCCGCATTCCTGGAACAGCTCTGCCAGCGCTAGCAGGCTTGCCCGGGCGCTCTCCATCCGGGCAATCTCGACGGCTCGGAACTCGACCGCTTCCGCATCCTGGCAATACCGCTTGATCATGCTCACAGTTCCACTCCTGTCGATTCCTTGTATGCCTCGCGTACGGCCTTAGGGATGGCTCCACGCGCCCCCACAGCGAATCCGTTCTCACGGCCCCACTCGCGGCACTTCTTCATGTGGCGAATGTGCTCCTGCGCTTTCCGTGTCGACTCCACCGAATCCGCCCAAAAGTCCTCCAATCGCTTCCGCTCGGCCACCTCCTTTGCCAGCCGGGCGTCATCCTTCGGCCTCTGTTCGAGGTAGAACCGCACCTCAGCCGAGTTCGGAATCGACTCGTCATCGAAGCTCCGTAGCCCCTTGAACACGATGTACGACCGGACCGCACTCTTATCCAGGCGCCGAAATAGAAGCCTCGGAACCCCGCGCGATGCGTAATGGAAGTACTCCACCACGTCCGGCATGGCATCCACAGCCTCCCGGATATTGGCCGCTCTGAACCGAGCACCGACGTACCGGAGGAGTTCCGACGAAGAAACCTCACCGTCGTACTTGTCCAGCGCGCACCGGATCAGGTCTTCGAGGCTTTCCGGTTCTGGCGTCGGCTCCGGCAGCTCGTAGACATACCTCGCCACCGTTACCGCCTCCGAAGAGGCTTCGAGGTGGCACCCATAGCCGGGTTAGAAACAATCTCGTCAGCGCATGGCTCGCAGTGCGGGTATCGGGCGAACCAGGGCTCGCCGAACCGCTCGATTCCAACCCAATGAGTTGCCTCTCGACCGCAGTTATTCGAGCAACCGCCCTGGTAGTTGTTCGGGTAGGGCATTGACCGCTCCTTTCGTCTAGTGGCCAGCGCCACCACCAGGCCCCCGCGGCCGGTCTCGGGGCAGACCTCTCCCCCGGACTTCTCGGCCGGCTTGGGCCTGGTGGTCACACAAGCGACTAGCTGAGGCCCTGCTGGCGGCGGCGTATCGCATGCTCGCTCGCCTCGGTGATGCGCTCCGCGATGGCCTCGTATGCTTCGCAGTTGCCCGGCCCGGTGAACCGCCCGTACTTCGCCCGGCGACGCTCCAGCGCAATCCGGATGGTGTGCAGCTCAACCCGCGTCAGGTACCACGGCCCGTCCTCGGGAAGGTTGAACACCAGCGACCGGGCCGCATTCACGTAGTCCGTGTCGGACCAGGTGGGCTCAGTCTTGGCCAGCGCTCGACGGAGCGTGCTCCTCACGTAGGGGGCTTGGCAGGTGTGATCCACCATCACCGCCCATGTCGACTCACCCTCACGGACGGGGCCCAGCCGACCGCCGATGATCCCGCTGTCCTCGGGATCGATTCCGTACTCATCGCGGTACTGACTGATCGGAAGTTTCGTCCAGGACTCCGAGCGAAGAGCGTGCTGCGGGCACTCCAGAATGCGGACGTGCTTGCCCGGCTTTCGCTTGGAGTCGGTGAAGCGAACCACCGTCGCACCCTCCGGGCAGTGCCCGACCTCCTCACTGGTCCACACCTCGCAAAGGAACCCGGACCGCCGGATACCGGCGTGGATCTCCAGGATTTCCCGTGCTGCATTCTCCGTGTCGGCATGGCACAGGTAAGCGGTTACTCCGTTCCGCTCATCCCACGCGTAGACGTACCAGTCCTCACCCTCATCGCGGACGTTGATCACATATCCCCGGTAGTCGGGGGTGTACTCGGCCCCGAGTCGGGCGAAGCCCTCACGGGTATCGGTCCAGCCGGTCATTTCAATGCCTTTCGGCTAGGTGGTAGTCCTGTCGGCTGACAGGCCATGCAAAAGGCCGCCCCGAGGGGCGACCCAGAGCAAAGCGGGTCAGACGTTCCTTGCGTCCTTTCGCTTTTCGGCAGCAAGCCAGCACCGCAGCTCGCTTATGTATACGTCGAGGTCGGCCGCCTTATCGGCGTTCCAGTCTTCACGCAACTGGGCATAGAACCCCATCTCGGAATCCTCGCAGGGCTGATCCTCGCATTCAGGATCGTAAGTCTTGATATTCCTCCGAATATCGCCCGCCCACTCGGCTTGGGCCGCATCGTGACCCTCAAGGATGTTTTCCACTATCTGGCGAATGTCCATTAGAAACCTCCCTGGATCGTCAGGCGACGAGGTCGAAGCCGGCTTCGTCGCAATCGGGGCCACAGTCGTGGTGCAAGTCCCCACACTCGTCGTATTCGGTGTGGCCATCAATCACCTCCTCGGCTTCATCCGAGAGGCCGCAGGAACGAAGCAGCTCCGCCAGCGCTTCCGCCTCTCCGCAGGTGAGGATGTAGTCAAAGCTCTCGATTTCCCGAGCGAGAAGGTCAAGGGCCGTACGCACCCCATAGGAGTTGTTCGGCGCCGTCGAAATCTCCGGGCGATTCTTCCGGAAGATCCGGGACATAATGGAGCGGGCCAGCTTACGCATGGGCTATTCCTCTCGGGGCTGATTGGGCACCTGTCGACTGACAGGCCATGACCGGGGCCGGATTTACCAGCCCCGACCAAAGCAGGTCAGAAAAGGTTTGCAACTATTTCGTCAGCCAGGCGCCATGCAGTTTCCGTGTAACGGAGAAGCGGGCAACCCGGAAATCCATGCGACAGCATTTCGCGAAAAGCCTGCCGAGCCTCATATGCGGCAGCCACCGCCTCAGTGCATTTCTCGTCCTCAAAAATATGGCTCACGGCTCCACTCCCTCTTTACGTAAGTGGCAGGTCGGGGCGAGCCCGACCGAACGAAAAACAGGTCAGACGAGCTCGTCGGCAAGCCGGAAAGCGGCTTCCGTGTACTTAGTCAGCGGGCAGCGCGGAAAGCCGTGGTTCCACATGTCAATAAACGCCTGCCGGGCCTCGTAGTTGGCGGCCATGGCTTCGATGCTCTGCTCAGTCTTCGGGGTCTTGTCCATTGCTCAGTTCCGTTCTTCTGGTTGGGTGAAAGGCCATGGAACGGCCGGGCAGAGCCCGACCGGACCAAAGCGCGTCACTCAGTGAAAGGAAATCCAGTCACAAGCGGGCTGGAACCCCTTTTCGCAGTTGTCCTGCTGAGCCTCACTGAAACCGTCGTTGAAGTAAGTCACCTGATCAGTCGGCGAATCCTTGAACCACTCGCAAGCGGCCTCAAATCCCATGTCACAATCCTCGGCCTTGGAATCGGCGAAGCCCTCGCCGTAGACGTGCCCCCGAGAGAGGCCAGGCTGCGCCTTAGGTGCGGTCGAATGGTCGGCCACGTATCCCACGAAGAATGAGCCCACGATCGCACCGAGAAGTGCGAAACGGGCCAGGAAGTTACGCATAGAAGTCCCCATTCCTGGCCTCACAGGCCCGTCAGCTCGATCAGGTCGTCAACAGTCGGTGCGGGATCATCCGAGAAGAGGTCGAGCTGTCCCCGCTCCTGCCACGCACGGACCTCTCGGCGGTAGCGCTCCTGGGCGTTCGCGTGCTTGGCCGCCGCCTGGGGGTCGAAATCCGCCCGGCTGTAGTCGGACCACTTCCGACGCCCGTAAAGCCGGCGTAGCATTTCGGCACGGTCCGCATCCGTCATGTCAATGTGACCATTGCAGTACCGGCACCAGTAGCTTTCCGCTGTGAGATCGATTGCCCCCGCCCGCTCAACGGCGCCCCAAAGCTGTTCACGGCACGAGTGGGTGTTCTTCTCGCAGCCGCAATCCGGGTCTTCCGAGTAGCACTCATGCTCAGAGGGGTGGTTACGCTCCCACTCGACCTCGGAATAGTGGTCGTCACTTGCCACCGGGTGGTTTTCCAGACGCTCCACCCAATCCTGAATGGCGCGGATGGCCAGTGCGTCATCGGTCCGGACGTAAAGACGCTCGTAGTAGCCGCAGGCAAAGTGCCCGAAGGAGTGCACCTCCACGGACTCCGGGAACCTCTTATCCAGGTCCTCGGATATGACCGCCCAGTTGCTTTCCTCCAGCGCATCGGCATCCCGAGTTTGCGTGAAAGGGGTGGCGTACCACGTACTGGTGAAGCTGTCCCGGTCAATGCGGAACGAAAGTCCCTTGTGCGCCTCCACGGAGAGCTCTGCCAGCTTCGCCGTGAAAGGCATGGCGGCCCGGATTCGGGCGATACGACGCGTGCGCGCTCCAGACATGATTCATTCTCTCTCTACTAGTAGACGTGACCGGTGACGTCGTATTCGCCGTCGACCACCTGAATGTGAATCCCATGCGGACTCAGCACGCCGCACCGGAAGTCGCCCCGTCCAGGGGTCACCTCCTTCCCACTCGTACGGCACTGCTTTCGACAGGCATTACGGGCAGTGCCCGCCGTCCTTTCGGCTGCCTTCACAGTCCGGTGAACCCCGAACAGGTTCCCGGCCTCATCCCAGACCCGATACTCCAGAGCCATCTACCATTACCCCACTTAGGTCGAATACTTACATTCCCTCGCGACAAGTTTTTGGGCAAAAAAATGGGTGGCTCACCCCCGGGCAACATCAGCCCCGACGGCCTTGCGTTCAGCCTTAATCTGGCAGGGCAGACACCTGTTGCGGGTGATGCAGCAAGATGCGCGGGCCGTGAGAAAGCCGATGCTCTCGAATCCCCACCCGCTCCGCTCGGGGTCGAGCTTGCGCCGATGCAGCTCACCCCGGGCCGCAGCAATGGCCGATTCGTCGCTGGTTGCGATGACATCCAGGTTCCGCACGAAACCGCCGAACCGGTCCTGGACCTCGACCGTGTAAATCTCGTAGTCGAAGGTGTGGAACCCTCCTCGAACAACGCATCCGCAGTCGGTCTTCACGAGCGTTTCGGACATGCTTCTCCCTGGGTCTGATGCCGGCCTGATTCTGGACCTGCTCCAGGCAGGTCCATTGCGAGCCGCGCAGGTGTGACCCGTACGCGGCCCAGCAGGGTGGTTTTGGCACTCCCTGCCGCGCTGCCTCATATACCCGCACCACGTGTGCAAGAGGTACCGGCCCATAATTCCGGAGAGGCCAGCTCACACCATGACGTGGAGCTGTCGACTGTGCTTCCCGCTCGCTCCCAGTCCTTTCATCCTGGGATCAATGCATTGGTCATCGCGTGGTCAGTGCACAGTCATGGGTTTTACGTCAGTCGCGTGTCTGCCCCGTTTGCTCCCCGGTCCTGGTTTCCCATTCCCGGATCGTCGCAGCACATAGGATCGTTTCGGCTGACGGTGCCAGGCTCCGTGAGCGCCTGCTAGACGCTCTCTCGGCCCGGTCCTAGAGTTCTCTGGCCTGCCAGCGCAGTTCCGCGTGCATACCGGTCCTCACGGCCTTTCGGTTTAGTGACCTGTCAGCGCATGCGCTGGTGGTTTCACCGGCCTCTGTTTGGATACCGGAAGCATGCGGCCCGCAATGGCCGCTGATAGCCCCTTTGATGTTGTCAAGGTACTTCGATCCCTTTACGACCCTTGGCGCTGTTTTCCCGTCCCCCCTGTTGTAGCCCGTTGGGTGGCTCATAACCACCCGTCCGAACCCGGGGGACCGTTGCGCGCTAGGTATCGCTCCGGTCCGCTGTGCGCTTGGGAGAGGCGTTTTCACCCTCCGCCGGTCCGACTCCCCTACTTGCCTTTCAGCCGGTTTCCCTTGCCCCCTTGAGGGGCGGTACTTCCTGGCCGGGCGTTTCGGTGTTGCTCGGTCCGACTCCCAGAACGTTAGGGCCGAACCTCCCTCGCGACAAGTTTTGATTTCACGCGCCCCTCCTCAATAGGCACGGAGAGTGTTGCCCGCAAGGGTCCTATAGGGATTAGAGGAGAAGTCGAGAGTGCATACGTGATCAAAGTGGACACATGACGGATCGCCAGAACCTCGAATGACTACACAAAGTTACGTTCGGATCGTTATCTCAGCGTTACCACTTTCACCGAAGATCGGTCGAAAGTACACACAATCCCCATAAGTGATGGGGCGTCAGCGCCGCCCGAACCACCCCTGGAGCCACATCCTGACTGGCCGTCAGGCGGGGCCTCCAACCAGCACGTTCCCTAGACGCCCCATGAATGAATCCACTCCCGACCCCCTTGAATGCATTCATTCCTATACCACATATCCACCGGGGGTAACACATGCATGCGTTCACACAGGACCCACCGGGGGTGCCGTCCTCACTCTGTGTACGGGTATGAATCTTTCCGAGGGGCTGGAGGCCGTCAGGGCCGACCTGGCGGCCGGTGGGGGCTCCAGGGCTGCTCAGAAGCCGTTTTAGGGCCTCCAGGAGGCCTTCAGGGCCCTCTCGGGGGTTGAAACGCCGCTCCGCGGCCTTCCTGGGGACGTTGAATGAATGAAATCGGAGCTCAGGAGTGATGCCGGCCACTCTTCGGGCCAAAGTGTCCTCGACTGATGCCGGCGGACACATACATCTATTTTGTAGGGGGTGGTATATACCCCCTACAGTCTTGAGTGAATTCATTCCCGAGGAGGTGTTCCCCGCAGGCGGCCCCCGAAAGGCCGCACTGGAGATGCCGAGGCCCAGGTAATAGCTCAGTCTGCTCTCATGGCAGGGATCATCGTCCTCTTCGAACTGGACCAGGCCCAGGCGGATAGCCCGGAGGACGAGGAGCCGGCCGTGCTCCTGGTGCACTCCGCCGGCCAAGACCCCGAGGCCCCTGAGGACCCGCTGCCGCGGACCCTCTGCGGGAAGGACACCGGGCCCATGGAGAACTCCCATTACCGGCCTGGAAGGCCCGGAGAGCCCTGGTACCCGGTCTACCTCCGCAGCAAGCGTTGTCAGGCCTGCGAGGACGTCCTGAGGCGGCTCTGAGGCGCGTTACAGTTCGGCCAACACAGCGTCCGGGTACCCTAAGCACCCGCCATGATGCCCCGGTGCTTATGAACCTTCTGCCGGGCCTGCGTGAGCTTCGCACACCCCTTGCAACCGGCTACATCTGGCTTGTCGGTTTGTGGTTCCTGCTTCGCGACCAGGCCCCTGACCGAGCCCAGGCGTCCGGGGTAGTCCTATCGGCCTACCAACTGAAGGATCTTGTCGGGTTGCCGGCGGTGCTGGCCGCATGCTCGTTCGCGGCCTACATCATCGGGCTCGCTCAAGTGTCCCCCTCATCGCTTCGCGACCGGCTCATCCGGGTCCCGTTGATGCGGAAGCTCCTGAAGGACGTGCCGACGCGATCGAATGATGTCCAGCCGGACGTCTTTGGGGAAGGTGAGGAGTTTCGTGCCGAAGACGGCACACCACCATCGGTGAGCCACGGCTCCCTCAGGTCCCTGCGAACCCTCGTCCGTGACATGGCCCTGAAGGCGGATCCCCGCGGAGCGCCCGACCAGCTACGGCTCGGGACAATGGGTGTCGAACAGGCCGTACGTGATGTTCTCGACGATCTCCGGACCCTGTCACTACGCCTTCAGGTGGAGAAGGCCGACCTCTTTCAGGAGTACGACCGCCTGACTTCAGAGGCCACCTTCCGTGTCAATGTTGGTCTGGCCATCGGCGGGCTCACCGTCCTCATGACTGTCGCTGCCGGGAGCCCATGGCCTGCTTTCGGAGCTCTTGTCGTCCCGTTCATGCTTCGCAGCGGGATCTTCAGGCAGCAGAGAGCCAACGATCTACTGATCGAGACACTGACGTCACGAGTGGTGGGGTGCCCCGTCCTCGACGAGTTCGACCGACGCACACGGGAGTATGCAGTCCCGGAACGCCTTTCGTCCCAGACACGCCCCAGTCCTCCCCAGGGCTCAAGCACGCCGGGGCTGGCCTTGTGAACCGCTCGTCGCCGCGAACGTTCGGCCGGTACGATGCTCAGGTGCACCCATCAGGGAATCCGGCCCCGAGGCTCAACGTCTTGGGGCCGGTGCCTTCTTGGGCGGTCTCGGGTCACGGTGAGGTCGACGCAGTGATGCTGAAACCTCCGCTAGGCTGACTTGCAGTCAGTTCCCGGGCTGGAGAAGAAGGGCTGTGCCAAGGTGTCGAGCATGCTTCTCGTGACGGCCCAGATGGGTGTCGGGAAGACCGAGGCGGCTCTCCATACGGCTCGCCTCTGGTGCAAGCGGAAGCCTCAGCTCACTCTATTCCGCACGTTCATGACTCCCTCGACCGTTGCGGACCTCACCTCGGTTGAGGCCGCTGCCGCCGCAGAGCTGGCGAGGATCGACCAGGGCCCCCACACATATGCCCATGTTTCCGCGGACGAGTTGGCGGGTTGGCTTGTCCTATACGCTCGGCAGGGTGCCCGGCGATTCGGCCAAGGCGCTCGGGTCTATCAGCTTTCCCGTAAGTTGCCAAAGATCGAGTCCGAGCCCGGCGTCCGAGTGTCGGGGCCGTTGGATGAGTGGGTCGCCGGGTTCTACAAGGCCATGCGGCGTCCTGGACGATCGGGTCGGCGGGTCAGTACGAAGACCCGGCTCCAGGCCCTTATTAAGCTCCTAGGCGATCTCCGGCTTCTCTTGGCGTTTCCCCCACTGCCGAGCCGCGTGGGTCTAGCCAAGGCGGCCGCAGTCCTCCGCACCTGGGTTTGTGCGTGTGGGTCCGAACGATTGGCTGCCCCCGTTGTCCCCCGAGGACCGGGGCCGAGTCCCCTGCCGGCCACCAGTCAGTACGGGCACCACATCGGCTGGAGCCTGGCCGCCTAGTCGAGGTGTCCACCCTTCTTGGGGAACCTCTATGCCACAGATCACCCTGCCCGACAACACCCCATGGTGGGCCGTCGGGCTACTCGTCTTCGCACTTGCCTTCCGGATCATGGTCGGCGCCGTACTGCCCCGCCAGTCCGCACACCGGCTCTCCTGGTGGCGCGAGTGGTGGAAGCACCGTTCCAGCAAGCAGGGCCGTCGTAACCCGCCGCGCCCGTCCGAACTCGAACAGGGGTCCGGACAGGACAACCCTCCTCCACCGGTTCGGTAGGCTCGGCCTCGGCATCGAGTAACGACCCGTGCCGTCGTGGCCACAGGAGTGCCGCAACAGAAGACCCCCCTGGAATCCAGGGGGGTCTTCTGCCGTCTCACCCTTCTCCGGCTGTCACGCAACCGCCCCGGAGAGGGCGTGCGCGCCCGGGTAGGTATAGCCGGGATCGGGCAGGCCGAGCGCGGCCGTACGCAGCGCTTCGCGCCGTTCCTGCTGCCGCTGCTGTTCGTCGTACTGGCGCTGCATCTCGTCCAACTCGGTGAGCCATGCATCGTGGTCGATGTGCGGGCGGATCAGCGGCCCCATGTACAGGCGGCCCGGCTCCGGGTTTGGTTCGTACGGGGCGGGGACCGACGACGCGGAGATGCGTGTTGCAGCGGGGGCCGGAACGGCGGCCGCGGGGGCTTGCACGGCACGGTGCTTTCCCCGAGCTGGCAGGAAGAGGCCCAGGGTTCGGCGGACGAGCCAAACGATAAGGTGGTGCATGTCGGACAGCTCCTCGAAAGCTGGTCGGCTTCACCCCCGGCGGCCGGTCCTAAGCGGCTTCCGGGGGTTCCTTTGTGGCTGACGGTACTCAACCTGTCCATACCTGTCCATGGTCATCCAGGGCTATGCCTGGCTAGCCCTCGCCGTTACGGTCGGGGAGTGCATGAGTTCAGCCCGTCCCGTCCGAAGTGGGAACAGATCGCGGAGATCATCACCGAGCGGATCGCGGCTGGTGATCTTCAGCCTGACGACAGGCTGTCCGAGGTCCGGTTGACCGAGGAGTTCGGCGTGGACCGGAAGACCGTGCGGAAGGCGTTCGTCGCCCTGCGGGACGCCCGTCGGGTGGTTACCCGCAAGGGCATGGGCAGCTTCGTGACGCACCCCGAAGCGGACGGCTAGGTCCCGCCCGCCGGCGTGTCGCAGGCGAGGTGTGGGGCCCGGTCGGCTGGCTGCTTGCGTGACCAAGGGATGACCAACAGCAGTCCTGAACAGCCAGAAACAGGCAGGAGGCACCAGCACGGTGCGCTGTCAAGGATGGGGCGTGTTAGGGTCATCCCCGCAGGTCAGGGCCTCACGGGCCGGTGCCCGAGAGGAGAGTTCAAGTCCCCCCTCGGACACCAACGAAAGGCCCCAGTTCATCTGGGGCCTTTCTGCTTTTCGGCTCCGGTTTCCCGCGTTCCGCCGAGAACGGGAAGATCCCCCCGGAGTCCGCGGGGACTCCGGGGGGATCCGCAGGCCCGGGCCGTGCCCTAGGTCACTCCTGGTTCCAGGTGGCGCCCGCGCCCGTGAAGGAGCCGTAGACGCCGGTCTCGTCGGCCCAGATCCAGAAGTCTGCGTGCTGGACGCCGTCGGGGTTGACGGAGGACTGGGTGCTGGCGACACCGGCGCCGTTCTCGTTGGCGATGAACTGGCCCTTGCCGAAGGACGCGTCCAGGCCCTCCTGGGCCGAGGCCAGGCCGGCGCAACCGATCACCAGCGGGACGGTGAGGGCGCTGACGGCCAGGACACGCTTGAAAGCACGCATGCAGATCTCCTCCACGGAGTTTCGGGGTTCGAAGGCGGCGGTGCCGTTCCGCACCCCCGCGACTTCAGAGAGCCACGCCCCGCACCCCGTCGCAACCGGCGCCGGAACCCGTACGGCCCTTACGCTCCGTCAGAATCGCCGCTCCTACCAGCGGAAATACAGTTCGTATGCCCATTTCTGAGGATCAGTCGGCCGGAGCACACCCTTGTCACTCTCCGCCCCGGGCGGACGCGGACGCCCGGGGCCGGGGCCAGGGCCGGGGCCAGGGCCGGGGCCAGGGCCGGGGCCAGGGCCGGGGCCAGGGCCGGGGCCAGGGCCGGGGCCAGGGCCGGGGCCGGGGCCGGGGCCGGGGCCGGGCGTCAGCCGGCTTCCGCCGGCTCCGTGCGGCCGACCGGGCCGGTCTGCCGCCTCGGCCGCCCGCGCAGCCACTCCGCGGTGATGAAGGCCGCCACCGTGGACACGATCAGCAGCGGCGTCGAGTTCGCCGCCTCGCCGCCGAGCAGGGCCTCGGCGAGGACCGCGCTGGTGACGGGCAGGCCGGTGACGGCGGCAGCGGAGGCCGCCAGGCCGACGGCCAGGGCCGGCGCGGCACCGAATCCGGGCAGCGGTGCGCAGGCCATGGCGAGGGCCGCCCCGAGCAGGAGCATCGGGAAGATCGGGCCTCCGCGCAGGCTTCCGAGGGCGATCGACCAGCCCAGCCCCTTGCAGAGCACGAGGGCGAGCAGCGCGGCAACCGACCACGCGGCCGGGTCGGCGGCGAGCACGGCCAGGGTGGCCTGTCCGGAGAGCGCGGCCTCCTCCGGGGAGCGCCCGGTGAGCAGGGCGTACGCGGCGAGGCAGGCTCCGACCGCGACCGCGCACAGCACGGTGCGCACGGCGGTCTGCCGGGCGGTGCCGGTCGTGGTGAGGGCCTTCACCCGGTGGCCGACGTTCTGCCCGGCCACGCAGAGCACGGCGATCGCGACGGCCAGCGGGACGCCCCAGAGGAAGTCCGCCGCGTCCGGCACACCGCTCTTCGGCACGTGCGGCAGCGACAGCGCGCCGATCGCCAGGCCGGTCCAGTGGCCGAAGCCGGTGAAGATCAGCGCGCCGACCCCGCTGGCCAGCAGGCTGGGCAGGATCAGCGCGATCAGCTGAGGGCCGCCCAGCCCGGCCGCCTCGATCAGCATCACGGCGGCCACCAGCGGGCTGCCGAAGATGGTGGAGATCGCCGCCGCCGCACCCGCGGTGCCCAACACCGCGAACAGCTGCGGATGTTCGGCCCGCCTGGCGGACCGGACGGTGAGCAGGGCGAGGCCACCGCCGAGCGCCATCAACGGTGCCTCCGGGCCGAGCACCACGCCGAGCGGCAGACCGGCGAGCGCGGCCAGCACCACGCCGGGGACGGCGACCGGTGGCGTGGGCGGGCCGCCGAGCCCGTCCACCGGGACGTGGCCGCCGCTCCCGGGCAGCCGGGTCACGATCGGGGCGAGCAGCAGGCCGGCCAGCAGCAGCGCGGGCAGCGGCCACCACCAGGGGGCGCGCCCGTAGCCGGCCGCCGTCGGCAGGCTCTCCCAGACCCAGTGCTGGAGTTGGTGCTCCAGGCCGACGAAGCCGAAGGCCGCCAGCGAGACCGGGACGCCGACCAGCGCCGAGACCAGCAGCAGGCGGAGGTAGCCCCGGTGCAGCAGCACCTCGTGCAGGGTCGGACCGCCGTCCGGCTGCCGGGACGTCGTCGGCATGGCCGCTCCCTCGCGCTCCCGGGCCGCCCGCCGCCCGGGAGACCGCGTCCTGCGACCGAGTCTCGCCCGGAGCCGGGAGCCCCGCACGGCGCACGGGCCGTCAACCGGGGCCGCGGCGGGCCCGGTTGCTCCGTGCGGGTGAGGGCGTGGGTGGCGGCGCGGGTGGGCGTCAGAGCCGGCGGGCGTCGGTGCCCAGCGCGCTCTCGATGCCCTGGACCATCCGCCACAGCGGCGCCCGGCGGCTGGCGACCAGGACCACGACGTCGTCGGACTCGCCCTCGGCGGCGCCCTCGGCCGGGCGGTCGCCCCAGGTGCCGGTGACGAAGGCCATCGCCGCGTCCACCTCGGCCACCCAGTCGCTCTCCCCGCCCGAGCGCAGCCAGGTGCGCAGGGCGTGGTTGTGCGCGGCGACGACGGCCGCGGCGATCACGTCCGCCCGCAGCGGGCCGTCCGGGCGGTCGGCGAAGCGGCCGCGCAGGTAGGCGGCGAGGGTGTGCTCGTAGCGCCAGACCACGGACAGCTCGTAGGCGCGCAGGCCGGGCACCCTGCGGGTCAGCCGGTAGCGCTGGACGGAGAAGGAGGGCTGCTCGGCGTACATCCGCAGGACCAGGCGGGCGGCGTCGCAGGCGTGCCTGACCGGGTCCTCCTCGCCGGTGCCGGACTCCAGGAACTCCGTCATCTCGGCGAGGCTGCGCTCGTGGTCGGGGAAGACCACGTCCTCCTTGGCCGGGAAGTAGCGGAAGAAGGAGCGCCGACCGACGCCGGCCAGCGACACGATGTCGTCGACGGTCGTCTGTTCGAAGCCGCGCTCCAGGAAGAGCTCGAAGGCCGCGGCCACCAGCGCCTCGCGCATCGCCGGCTTCGAGGGCCCGTCGTTCATGGGCTGGTCCTGCTCTTCCTTCTCGCTCATTCACCGGAACTTAGCATCGGGAGGATGCGTCGGCCCCCGACGGCCGGGCGGCTGACCGGCCCGGCCGTCGGGGGTGTGTCGGCGCGGGTTACGGGAGGTTGCGGGCCATCACGATCCGCTGGACCTGGTTGGTCCCCTCGTAGATCTGCGTGATCTTCGCGTCCCGCATCATCCGCTCCACCGGGTAGTCCCGGGTGTACCCGTACCCACCCAGCAACTGCACCGCGTCCGTCGCGATCTCCATCGCCGCATCCGACGCGTAGCACTTCGCCGCCGCACCGAAGAACGTCAGATCCGCGTCCCCACGCTGCGACTTCGCCGCCGCGACATACGTCATCTGACGCGCCGCCTCCAGCTTCATCGCCATGTCCGCCAGCATGAACTGCACACCCTGGAACTCCGCGATCGCCTTCCCGAACTGCCGGCGCTCCTTCACATACCCCTTCGCGTAGTCCAGCGCCCCCTGCGCGATCCCCACCGCCTGCGCCGCGATCGTCACCCGGGTGTGGTCCAGCGTGCGCATCGCCGTCTGGAACCCCGTCCCCTCCGCACCGATCATCCGATCCGCCGGAATCCGCACATTGTCGAAGTACACCTCACGCGTCGGCGAACCCTTGATCCCCAGCTTCTTCTCCGGCGCACCGAACGACACCCCCTCGTCGCCCTTCTCCACCACGAACGCCGAGATCCCCTTCGACCGCAGCTCCGGATCCGTCACCGCCATCACCGTGTAGAACTCGGACACACCCGCGTTGGTGATCCACCGCTTCACACCGTTCAGCACCCAGAAGTCCCCGTCCCGCACCGCCCGGGTCTTCATCCCCGCCGCGTCCGAACCCGCCTCCGGCTCCGACAGGCAGTACGAGAACATCCCCTCACCACGCGCCAGCGCCCCCAGGTACTTCGCCTTCAGCTCCTCCGAACCCGACAACTGCACCGGCAGCGACCCCAGCTTGTTCACCGCCGGGATCAACGAGGACGACGTACACACCCGCGCCACCTCCTCGATCACGATCACCGTCGCCAGCGCGTCCGCCCCCGCACCGCCGTACTCCTCCGGCACGTGCACCGCATGCAGGTCGTTACCCCGCAACGCGTCCAACGCCTCCTGCGGGAACCGCCCCTGCTCGTCCACCTCCGCCGCGAACGGAGCGATCTTCGCCTCGGCCAGCGAACGCACCGCCTCACGGAGCATCTCGTGCTCCTCGGAGATCCGGAAGAGATCGAACTCCTGGCTCATGATCGCCACTCCTGTTTCACGACGGTACTCAGTACCCTTCATTATGCATGCGCGCGGCAAAAAGGGAACTCAGTGCCTTCCCTTGACGGCACTGAGTTCCCTATCCTTTTCGTGCCGAACTTCCGGCGTACTTCCGCCGTACTTCCGCCGAACGAGCCGTCCGAGCGCAGGGAGATGACAGCGTGGTCCACTCAGCCATCGATGCCGACACCCGGAGCACGACGCTGTACTTCCAGCGCTGCACGTGGTGCAACAACCCGACCTTCCAACGGCTGCTCTGCCCCACCTGCGGCTCCACCGACCTCAGGCTGGAGCCCAGTGAGGGCACGGGCGTGGTGCGGCGCTGCGCGGTCGAGCAGGCCCGGACGCCGCTGGTCCGTCAGAAGTCGCTGATCCGGATGGCGGAGGGCTTCGACGTCTGGTGCATCGTGGGCGGGATGCGCAGCACCGTCCCGGTCGGTACCCGGGTGCGGCTGCTCTCCTCCCCCGACTCCGACCAGCCGGAGCTGCGGCTGCTGCCGATGGAGGAGCCGCCGTCGCCGCCGGACACCGAACCGCGCCCGCTGCCGCCGGCCCAGGGCGGCTTCACCCAGCACCTCGCGGCCTTCGTCGCGGAGTGAGCGGCGGGGTACGCCGCGGGGTGCGTCACGGGCGCGGTCGCGGACCGCGCCACCGACCGGTGGGGCCGGGAGACGCGCCGGGAAACCGCCGGGAGACGACGGAGGGCGTGGCACCGAGTACCACTCGGTGCCACGCCCTCCGTCGTCGTCGCGGGATCAGGCCTTGCGGGCCTTCACCTCGGCGGTGAGCTGCGGCAGCACCTCGAAGAGGTCGCCGACCACGCCGTAATCGGCGAGCTCGAAGATCGGGGCCTCGGGGTCCTTGTTGACGGCCACGATGGTCTTCGAGGTCTGCATGCCGGCCCGGTGCTGGATCGCGCCCGAGATGCCGTTGGCCACGTACAGCTGCGGGGAGACCTGCTTGCCGGTCTGGCCGACCTGGCTGCTGTGCGGGTACCAGCCGGCGTCCACGGCGGCGCGCGAGGCACCGACGGCCGCGCCCAGCGCGTCGGCGAGCTCCTCGACCACGCCGAAGCCCTCGGCGGCACCGACACCGCGGCCGCCGGAGACCACGATCGCGGCCTCGGTCAGCTCGGGGCGGCCGGAGGACACCCGCGGGGTGCGCGAGGTGACCTTGGCGGCGTTGCCGGTGAACTCCACGGCCACGTTCTCCACCGCGCCGGCGGCCGGGGCGGCCTCCGGGGCGACGGCGTTCGGCTTGACGGTGATGACCGGCGCGCCCTTGCTCACCCGGGAGTCGACGGTGTACGAGGCGGCGAACACCGACTGGGTGGCGATCGGGCCCTGGTCGCCGGCGCGCAGGTCGACGGCGTCGGTGATGATGCCGGAGCCGATCCGCAGCGCGACGCGCGCGGCGACCTCCTTGCCCTCACCCGAGGACGTCACCAGCACGGCGGCCACGTCGTTGGCCTTGGCGATCTGGGCCAGGGCGTCCACCTTCGGGACGACCAGCCGGTCCGCGAACTCGGCGCCGTCGGCGACGTACACCTTCGCCGCGCCGTACTCGCCGGCCTTCGCCGCGATGTCGGCCGCGGCCGCACCGGCACCGAGGACGACGGCGGACGGCTCACCGATGCGGCGGGCCAGGGTCAGCAGCTCCAGGGCCGGCTTGCGGACCGCACCGTCGGCGTGGTCCACCAGGACGAGAATCTCAGCCATTGCTCAATGTCTCCGTGTTTCGCTGGGTCGGGGGGTGGGGGCGGCTCAGATGAACTTCTGGTCGGCGAGGAAGCCGGCGAGCGCCTTGCCGCCCTCGCCCTCGTCCTTGACGACCGTGCCCGCGGTGCGCGCCGGACGCGCCGCCACCGACTCCACCGCCGTCCACGAACCCGCCAGACCGACCTCGTCCGCCTCGATGCCCAGGTCGTCCAGGTCCAGCGACTGCACCGGCTTCTTCTTCGCCGCCATGATCCCCTTGAACGACGGGTACCG
>NZ_JBIWFT010000007.1:239641-251413 GCF_044763205.1 Kitasatospora sp. NPDC096204 | reverse complement strand
CGCCTGGCTCCACACCTACAATCACCACCGCGGACACACCGCACTCGCAGGCAAGCCACCCGCCAGCCGCGTCCCCAACCTCACGGGTCAGAACACTTAGCGCGAGGAGGAAGTCAATCTGGTGTCCTGCCCTCCTTCCCCTCCTTCCTCGCCCGCCTCGCCGAGGAGGACCCCGCGCTGCGCGTGGCCACCGACCCCGAGACCGGCCAGCGCACCCTGTCCGGCCTGGGCGAACTGCACCTGGAGGTCGCGGTGGAGAAGATCCGGCGCGACAGCGGCGTCGAAGCCGTCGTCGGGCGCCCGCGCGTCGCGCTGCGCGAGGCCCTCCTCCAGGGCGTCACCGGCGGACGGGTGCCGCGCGAGTACATCCAGGCCGTCGAGGCCGGCTGCCGCGACGCCCTGACCGACGGCCCGCTCGGCGGGCACCCGGTCACCGGCGTCGCCGTCACCCTCACCGACGGCGCCACCCACCCCAAGGACTCCTCCGAACTCGCCTTCCGCACCGCCGCCCGCCTCGGCGTGCGCGAGGCCCTGCGCGCCTCGCGCATGCACCTGCTCGAACCGCTCGCCGAGGTGGCCGTCACCGTGCCCGAGGACGCCCTGGGCACCGTCCTCGGCGACCTCGCCGCCCGCCGCGGCCACATCCGCGCCACCGAACCCGGCCCCGGCACCGCCACCGCCCGGGTCAGCGCCCTGGTCCCGCTCGCCGAACTCTTCGGCTACGCGGGCCGCCTGCGCGGCCGCACCCACGGCCGCGGCACCTTCACCACCCGCCCGGCCGGCTACGCCCCCGCACCGGCCGCCACGCCGGCCGGCTGAGCCGCACCGCCCGGCCCTCCCCCCGAGGAGGGCCGGGCGCCACCCCGGCCCCCGCCCCCGCCCGAACCGCCGCCCCCGCACCCCGCACCCCGGCCCGGGGCCCCGCCGCGCCCGCCCGAACCCCGCCGTGCCCGTCCCGGGGCCCCGCCGCGCCCGCGTCCGGGCCGGGGCCCGTAGGCTGGGCCGGGCCATCGGCGGCACAGACCGTCACCAGTGGGGCGGAACACGACAGAAACGGGCAGGCAGGGGCACATGCAGTTCGACGACCAGGGCGACCTCGACACCTCGCAGGTGGACGACCGGCGCGGCATCCCCGGCGGGAAGCTCGCCATCGGCGGCGGGGCCGTGGGCCTGATCGCGGTGCTGTTCGCGGTCGTCCTCGGCGTCGACCCGCAGCTGCTGGGCCTGTCCTCCGGCTCCGGCTCCTCCAACTCCTCCGGCACCCGCACCGCCGGTGAGGCGCAGCAGGCCTGCAAGACCGGGGCGGACGCCAACAAGCGCCAGGACTGCCGGATCGTGGCGGTCACCAACAGCCTCCAGGAGTTCTGGCGCGCCGAACTGCCGCGCGCCGCCAAGGTCCCGTACAAGAACGCCGAGACGGTGCTGTTCACCGGCCAGGTCTCCACCGCCTGCGGGCCGGCGACCTCGTCGGTGGGCCCGTTTTACTGCCCCGGCGACAAGAAGGCCTACTTCGACCTCGGGTTCTTCAACGACCTGTCCGCCCGCTTCGGCGCCAAGGGCGGCCCGTTCGCCGAGTCCTACGTCGTCGCCCACGAGTACGGCCACCACATCCAGAACCTCACCGGCGCCATGCAGAAGGTCGGAGGCGACCGCCAGGGCGCCACCAGCGGCTCGGTGCGCCTGGAGCTGCAGGCCGACTGCTACGCCGGGGTGTGGGCGCACCACGCGACCACCACCCCGCAGGCCTCCACCGGCCGTCCGCTGATCGCCTCGCTCACCGACCAGGACATCGCCCAGGGCCTGGACGCGGCCGCGGCGGTCGGCGACGACCGGATCCAGCAGCAGGCCACCGGCCGGATCAACCCGGAGGCCTGGACGCACGGTTCCGCCGAGCAGCGCAAGGCCTGGTTCACCACCGGCTACCGCAGCGGTGACCTCGCCCAGTGCGACACCTTCTCGGCCGCCAAGCTGTAGGGCCCCGGGGTCCCGTCAGAAGCCCTCGTCCACCGCGCCGTCCACCGCGCCGTCCACCGCGCCGCCCGCCGTACCGCCCGCCGGGCCCCGCGTCCAGTCCCAGCCGGCGATCGCCTCGCGCAGCAGGCGGGCGGGGGCGGGCAGGCGGGCCTGCGCGTCCCAGAACAGGGTCAGGGAGCGCCGGCAGTCCGGGCTGTCGACGCCGACCCACACCAGCGGCAGGCGGGTGGCGGTGCGCCGGGCGACGTCGGGCACCAGGCCGATGCCCAGGCCCGCGCTGATCAGCTCGGCGATGGCGCCAGCCTCGTCGCTCTCGCACACGATCCGCGGCACCAGGCCGCGGGCGGCGAACAGCCGGTCCAGCAGGCGGCGCTGCCAGTGCCCGGGGCGGGCGGCGATGAACGGCCGCCCGGCGAGCTCCTCGACGCCCACCCGGGCGCCCTGCCGGGCGCGCCCGGCCAGCGGGTCGCCCACCGGGACGGCCAGCCCCACCTCCTCCTCCAGCAGCAGCACCGACTCCAGGCCCTCGGCGGTGACGGGCTGGGAGGCGACGGCGAGGTCGACGTCCTGGGAGCGCAGCCGCCGCGCCATCTCCCGCGCGGGCAGCTGGTGCAGCTCGATCTCCACCCCCGGGTGGTCGCGCTTGAACGCCGCCAGCGGCCCGCTGAAGGCCAGGAACGTCTCCGAGGCCAGCCGCACCGTGCCCAGCCCCTGCCCGGCGGCCTCGGCCACCGCCCGCCGGCCCGCCTCCAGTTCGCCGAGCGAACGCTCCACGTAGCCGCGGAACAGGTGCCCGGCCGCGTTCAGCCGCAGCCGCCCGCCGCGCTCGAACAGCGCAGTGCCCAGCTCGGCCTCCAGCCGGGCGATGGAGCGGCTCAACGACGGCTGGGCGACACGCAGTTCCTCGGCCGCCCGGCTCAGGTGCTCCAGCCGCGCCACCGCCAGGAACTGCCCGAGCGTGTTCAGGTCCACCGACGCCCCGCCCCCATACCCCACGCGTCATAACGCCATAGCGATATTGATCTTAGACACGATAGCCGCACGGTCATAGCGTCATGGGCAGGGCCGCACACCGCGAACAGCGCGACCCGACACCAGCGCGAGGAAGGACGCCCATGGCCATCGCCGCCGACAGGACCCCGCCCGAGCCCGCGCCCCGGTCCGCGGCCCGGTCCGCCACGGGGGAGCGGACCGGGCCCGCCGGACACACCCTGCGCGCCCTGGCCGCCGTCCACACCGCCGCCGTCTTCGGCCAGCCCGTCTTCGCCGGCGTCTACCTCAGCGGCGACTACGACGCCCTGCGCTGGCACGCCGCCGGCGCCGACGCCGTCACCACCCTCGGCTACCTGCAGCTGATCGCCGCCCTCGTCCTGTGGGCCCGGCTGCGCCGCGCCTGGCCGGTGGCCGCGACCCTCGCCGTCGCCGCGGCCGAGACCGCGCAGTACCTCGCCGGCCTCGACGGCGCCCTGTGGCTGCACCTGCCGCTCGGCGTGGCCACCATCGCCGCCACCGTCGTCCTCACCATCGCCCTGTGGCGCACCCCGCTGCCCGCCCGCCGCCGCCCCACCCCCACGGAGGACGACCGTGCCTGAACCCCGCCTCGGCCAGGACGGCCTGACGCGACGTCAGATCCTCGGCCTCGGCGGCGCGTTCGGCCTGCTCACCACCACCGGCCTCGCCACCGCCGCCACCCTCGCCCGCCGCCCCGCCACCACCGGCGCCCAACTGCGCAGCACCGCCGCACTGCCCCCGCCCCACCAGGTGCCGCTGCCGATACCCGCCGTCCTCAAGCCCACCTCCACCGACGGCACCGGCGACCACTACGAGATCGTCCAGCGCGAGACCGACGCCGAGATCCTGCCCGGCCTCACCACCCGGCTGTGGACCTACGGCGGCACCTTCCCCGGCCCCACCATCGAGGCCCGCCGCGGCCGCGGCGTCACCGTCACCCACCGCAACGAACTGCCCGTGCCCACCGTCGTCCACCTGCACGGCGGCCGCACCCCCGCCGCCTGGGACGGCTACCCCACCGACCTCGTCCTGCCCGCCACCTGGCCCCAGGCCGCCGCCCACCGCATGCCCGCCATGCCCGCCATGCCCGCCATGGACGGCGCGGGCGGCGGCGCCATGGCCGACCCCCGCGCTGTCACCAGCCGCCTGACGCGCGACTACACCTTCCCCAACGACCAGCGCCCCACCCTGCTCTGGTACCACGACCACCGCATGGACTTCACCGCCCCCGCCATCTGGCGCGGCCTCGCCGGCCTGCACATCGTGCGCGACGACGCCGAGGACGCCCTCGGCCTGCCCGCCGGCCCCCGCGAGATCCCCCTGATGATCGCCGACCGCGCCTTCACCGCCGACGGCGCCCTCACCTACCCCTCCCTCGACCCCACCCTGCGCGAGCGCCCCGGCGTCAGCGAACCCCACCTCGCCGGCGTCCTCGGCGACGTCATCCTCGTCAACGGCGCCCCCTGGCCCGTCCACGAGACCGACGCCGCCCGCCACCGCCTGCGCCTGCTCAACGCCTCCAACGCCCGCCACTACGAACTCGAGGCCCGCACCGAGGACGGCCGCCGCCTCGACCTCGTCCAGATCGGCTCCGACCAGGGCCTGCTCACCACCCCCGTCACCCACCGGAGCCTGCCCCTCGCCCCCGCCGAACGCCACGACCTCGTCGTCGACTTCGCCACCGCCCCCGTCGGCTCCCTCGTCCGCCTCGTCAACCGCCTCGGCACCGGCCGCACCCGCGACGTCATGGCCTTCCGCATCACCCGCCGCCCCGCCGCCGACGACAGCCGCATCCCGCCCACCCTCTCCACCGACCTGCCCGACTGGCACCGCCAGGACGCCGTCCGCACCCGCGACTTCGCCTTCCGCGCCGGGCGCACGAACGGCGGCCACGGCTGGCTCATCGGCGGCCGCCCCTTCGACCCCGCCCGCACCGACGTCACCGTCCCCCTCGGCGACACCGAGATCTGGCGCCTGGTCGCCGACGTCCACCACCCCGTCCACCTCCACCTCGTCGGCTTCCGCATCCTCAGCCGCGCCGGCAGACCCCCACTGCCCCACGACGCCGGCCTCAAGGACACCGTCTCGCTGCGCCCGGGGGAGTCGGTGGAGATCATCACCCGCTTCGACGGCTACCGCGGCCGCTACCTGTTCCACTGCCACAACGCCGAGCACGAGGACATGGGGATGATGGCCAACCTCGAAGTCGTCTGACCATCCGGCACCCCGCCCCGCCCCGCCTCGCCCCGCCTCGCCTCGCCTCGCCCCGCCTCGCCTCGCCTCGCCCCGCCTCGCCTCGCCTCGCCTCGCCTCGCCTCGCCTCGCCTCGCCTCGCCTCGCCTCGCCTCGCCCCGCCTCGCCTCGCCTCGCGCGAGCCGGTGCGTGCGCGCCTTGACCTGCCCATTGCGCACACCCCGCCCACCGGGCCCGCAGGCGGCCCCCGTACGGCCCGCGGACGGCTCGCGGGCGGGGCTCGCCGACGGGCGGACCCCGCCCGACCCCACGGGAACGCCCGGAACATGACGGTTCATCCGCTTCGCGGCGAAGTGCCGGACCTTCACGGGTCTGACACCAGATGCTCACTCTGCTGCCGGAATCCCGACCCCCGCAGTACGGGGTGGTCCACTCCAATTCCCTTCGCACACCCCCGAGCCGCGAAAGGCCACCACCCCATGACCCGCCCCGCCGACCGACCCACGCCCGACCGGATGCTGCGCGAGGCCGCCGCCCGCCTGGACCGGCGCCGCTTCCTGACCGTCACCTCGGCCGCCGCCGCGCTCGCCTTCAGCGTCAACCTGCCCTCCGCGCACGCCGCCGACAACGAGATCGCCCCGCGCGCCATCGGCGACAACCCCTTCACCCTCGGCGTGGCCTCCGGCGACGCCACCTCCGAAGCCGTCGTGCTCTGGACCCGCCTGGCCCCGCGCCCCCTGGAACCCGGCTCCGGCATGCCGCCCGCCGGCTCGGTCAAGGTCGGCTGGGAGATCGCCCGCGACGAGAACTTCCGCCGCGTCGAGCGCCGCGGCACCGCCCGCGCCCACGCCGAGTTCAACTACGCCGTCCACGTCGACGCCGACGGCCTCGACGCCGCCCGCACGTACTGGTACCGCTTCACCGTCGGCTCCTGGACCAGCCCCGTCGGCCGCACCCGCACCGCCCCGCCGCGCGGCCGCAAACTCGACCGCGCCCGCATCGCCTTCGTCTCCTGCCAGGCCTACGAGGACGGCTACTTCACCGCCTACCGCCACCTCGCGAACGAGGACCTCGACGCCGTCTTCCACGTCGGCGACTACATCTACGAGTACGGCATCGACGCCGTCGGCGGCGACCGCAAGTACACCGACCGCACCCTGCCGGCGTACTTCAACCACGAGACCACCACCCTCGAGGACTACCGGCTGCGCTACTCCCTCTACAAGACCGACCCCGACCTCCAGGCCGCCCACGCCGCCCACCCCTGGTACGTCACCTGGGACGACCACGAGGTGGAGAACAACTACGCCGCCGGCATCCCCGAGAAGAACCAGGACCCGGCCCCCTTCGTCGCCCGCCGCGCCGCCGCCTACCGCGCCTACTGGGAGAACCAGCCGCTGCGCATGCCCCAGCCCAACGGCACCGACCTGACCCTCTACCGGCGCGTCCACTTCGGCCGCCTCGCCCAGTTCGACATCCTCGACACCCGCCAGTACCGCGACGACCAGGCCAACGGCGACGGCTGGCAGTACCCCACCCCCGAGTCCGACGACCCCAAGCGCACCCTCATGGGCGCCACCCAGGAACGCTGGTTCGCCGACGGGCTGCGCCACTCCAAGGCCACCTGGAACGTGATCCCCCAGCAGGTCGTCTTCTCCCGCCGCAAGAACACCACCGCCGAGCGCTCCAAGCTCTCCATGGACGCCTGGGACGGCTACCCCGCTGCCCGCGAGCGCTTCCTGCAGGCCGTCGACCAGGCCGGCGTCGAGAACCTCGTGCTGCTCACCGGCGACGTGCACGTCGCCTACGCCCTGGACGTCAAGCGCGACTTCGACGACCCCGCCTCCCGCACCGTGGGCGTGGAGTTCGTCGGCACCTCGATCAGCAGCGACGGCGACGGTGAGGAGAAGCCGTCCAACTGGAACAACCTCATGTCCGCCAACGCCCACATGAAGTTCTACGACGGGCGCCGCGGCTACACCGTGCTCACCCTGGACCACCACCGCGCCCGCGCCGACTACCGGGTGGTCTCCCACATCACCCGCCCCGGCGGCACCCTGTCCACCGCCGCGTCCTTCACCACCGAGGCCGGCAACCCGGGCATCCGCCCCGCCTGACACCCCGTCGGGGCCTGTCCTCCAGGCGCTCCCGCGCGGCCCGTGCGACGCGGGCGTACGCGGGCCAAGTCCCCTTTCGGCGCCGGCGGGGTCAGCGCAACGGTCCTTGCCCGAGGCCCGGCAGGGGTGGTGACGCAGGACCTGCCGCTCTCCCCGCAGACACAGAAGTACGTCGAGAGTCCGGCGGCGTTCGAGGACCACCTGCGTTCGCACCCGCCGAAGCCGCTGACGGGCGAGATCCGCGGGGGAGCCGGGTAAGGCACAGGGGTGGGGCTGCGCAGCCCGAACGCGCAGCCCCACCCCTGCGCCCGTCGCCGTTTCGGGTGCCACCGAGGGCGCCGATCCACGGGTTTTTCATAGGACGCCTCCGCCCACGTCCCGACGGCCCCGGTGACCGTGTCCACGAACGTCCCAGGCCGTTGCGCTCCGCGGCGATCGGCCCCCGGGTGCGGCGCCGGCGACGGGTGCGCGGACCGGCCGGAACGAGTGCGCTGCGTGTAAAAGCGGGGCGGACACGGGGTCCTAGCCTGGGGCCTTGCCCTCTTCGACCACCGAGAGGCGACCCAGGAGTTTCCCCATGCGCACCGTCCCCTTCCGCATCAACCGCACGATCGCCGCCGCCGCGGCCGCCGCCCTCGTCGCCGGGGCCACGATCGCCGCCAACGCCTCGGCCTCCCCCGCCCCCGCGTCCGCCAAGTCGACCGCCCCGGTCCTGGAGAAGGACGCCCAGGCGTTCGCCGACGCGGCCGCGAAGAATCCGCCGATCTACACGCTGTCCTACGACGACGCCCGCAAGGCGCTCGACAGCGCGCAGAGCGGGCCCGTCGACACCCTGCCGGCCGCCGTCAGTCACCGCACCCTCAAGGTGGGACCCACCGGTGAGGTGACCATCCGGATCGTCCGCCCCGCCGGCGTGAGCGACAAGCTCCCGGCCGTCATGTACTTCCACGGCGGCGGCTGGGTCCTCGGCAACGAGAACACCCACGACCGGCTGGTTCGCCAGATCGCCAACGGCGCCCAGGCCGCCGTCGTCTTCGTCGACTACACGCCCTCACCCGAGGCCCGCTACCCCATCGCCATCGAGCAGGCCTACGCGGCCACCAGGTGGGTCGCCGAGCACGGTGACGAGATCAACGTCGACGGCTCCCGGATCGCCGTCGCCGGCGACAGCGTCGGCGGCAACATGACGGCCGCCGTCACGCTCATGGCCAAGCAGCGCGGCGGCCCCGCCCTGCGCGAGCAGGTGCTCTTCTACCCCGTCACCGACGCCAACTTCGAAACCCCCTCCTACCGGGAGTTCGCCGACGGCCCCTGGCTGACCCGCAAGGCCATGAAGTGGTTCTGGGACGCCTACGCCCCGAACGCCAAGGACCGCCAGCAGATCCTCGCCTCCCCGCTGCGCGCCGGCCTCGACCAGCTCAAGGGCCTGCCCAAGGCCCTGGTCATCACCGACGAGGCCGACGTCCTGCGGGACGAGGGCGAGGCGTACGCCGCCAAGCTCCGCGCCGCCGGCAACGACATCACCACCGTCCGCTACGCCGGCGTCATCCACGACTTCGCCATGCTCAACGCCCTCGCGAACACCAACGCCGCCGAGGCAGCCGTCGACCAGGCCAACCGCTTCCTCTACGCCGGTCTGCACAGCACCTCCTGACCCCACGCCAGGGCGGCCCGGCTCCGCCCGGGCCGCCCCCAGGCGCCCCGCACCCCCCATGGCCGGACGCCGCGCACCGCGCAGACCCTTCCGGCCGACCGTGCCGGCCCAACCGACCTCTTCGGTTGGGCCGTTCAACCATCGTCGCCGGTCAAAGCGGTTCGAAACTTCGAAACGCGGCACACCCCGCGCCTTCCCGCCAGACCGTGTCACCGGCGACCGCCTTTCAAGGAGACCGTCATGTCCCGTTCCCCCCGCAGCCGTTCGGCTCTGCGTGCCGTCACGACCGTGGCCCTCGCCTCTGCCGTGGCGGGCTCCCTGCTGGCCGCCACCACGGTGAGCAGCAGCGCCGCCCCGCAGAAGGCCGGGGCGAACCAGGCCAAGCCCACCGTCGTGCTCGTCCACGGCGCCTTCGCCGACGCCTCCAGCTGGTCCGGCGTCATCCAGCGACTGCAGCACGACGGCTACCCGGTCATCGCCGCCGCCAACCCGCTGCGCGGCGTGAGCAGCGACGCCGCCTACCTGCGCAGCGTCCTGGACGGCGTGCACGGGCCCGTGGTCCTGGTCGGCCACTCCTACGGCGGCTCGGTGATCACCCAGGCCGCCGCCGGCGACCCCGACGTGAAGGCGCTGGTCTACATCGCCGCGTTCATCCCGAACGTCGGCGAGAGCGCCGGCGAGCTGGCCGGCAAGTTCCCCGGCAGCACCCTGGGCGAGACCCTCAACACCAGCTCCTACCCCCTGCCCGGCGGCGGCACCGGCACCGAACTGACCATCAAGCAGGACCTGTTCCGCCACCAGTTCGCCGCCGATGTCCCCGCTGCCACTGCCGCGATCATGGCGGCCACCCAGCGGCCGGTCTCCACCCTCGCCCTGGAGGAGAAGGCTTCACAGGCGGCCTGGAAGGACATTCCCTCCTACGCCCTGGTCGCCGGCCAGGACTACAACATCCCGCCGAAGGCCGAGCAGTGGATGGCCGAGCGCGCCCACGCCCGCACCGTCACCGTCGACAACGCCTCCCACGCGGTCGCGGTCTCCCGCCCGGGCGCGGTCGCCGACCTCATCCTCCGCGCGGCCCGCGACACCCGCTGAACCAGCGCCGGCCGCGTCAGCCCTGCCGGCCTCCCACCCGGATCGCCACAAGGTCAGCACCCCCCGTGCGCGGGAAGTCGGCCCCGCCGACTTCCCGCGCGGCGCGGTCGGCCTCCGGTGACGGGACGGGTCGCAGGCGGATCCGCGAGGACGCCCGGCGGTCCTTCCGCGGCGAGGAGACCCCGGCGCTCACACGCCGCCCGGGCGCCCGAACCCCTGCGGCTCACACACCCGCGGCTCGGGCACCCCCGGAAGGGCGCGGGCGACGACGGCCGCGGCCTGCTCCGGGTGCTCCTCCAGCCACGCGCCCAGCTGCTCCCGGACGGCCTCGGCGACGCAGCCGCGCACCGCGGCGTTGCCGAGCACGGAGCGGGTGGAGCCCTGGAACTCGGGATCGTCGAGCTTCACCGACACCACCGCCGTCAGACCCGCGCCGTCCGGCCCGGCGTCCGGCCCGGCGTCCGGCCCAGGGTACGCCGGGGCCGGCAGGAGCCGGCGGCGCGCGTAGGCGTCGAGCGCGGCCGCCACGCCCTCGCGCAGGCCCGTCTCGTGGCTGCCGCCGGTGGTGGGGTAGCTGTTGGCGAAGCCGCGCACCCGCTCCCCGCCGCCGTCGCGCCAGCGCAGGGCCACCTCCAGCGTTCCCGCCATCCGTGGGTCCTCGGCCTCGAAGCCGACGGTGTCCGTGATGGCGGCCGCCGCGTGCTCGCCCTCGCCGCCGCCGTCGAAGAGGGCGACGAGCTCCCGCGCCCCGTCGGGGAACCGGAAGCGGACCGACCGTACACCGTCCGGGTGTCGCTCGTCGGTCAGGGAGATGTCCAAGTCCCGGTTCAGCAGGACCAGTTCGCGGAAGCGGTCGGCCAGGGAGTCGAACGAGAACCGTGTGGTCTCGAAGATCCCGGCGTCCGGCCAGAAGGTGATGACGGTCCCGCTGTCGGTGGCCGGGCCCGTGTCGGTGAGCGGGGTGAGAGCGGCGCCGCGCGCGTACTCCTGCTCCCGGCGGACGCCCCCGCGCCGCACCTCGGCCGTCATCCGGCTCGACAGGGCGTTGACGACGAAGGGGCCCACGCCCATCCGGTGGAGCGTCACGCGGTGGCGGCCGCGGGGCCCCGCGTTGGAGTGCGGGCGGGTCAGCAGGGCCTCCGGGTCGGCCTCGCCCGGCCCGTCGTCGGCCACGCGCACCCCGTCGTCGGGCAGCAGGGTGATGTCGACGCGGCCGGCGCGGCCTGCCAGGACCTCGTCCACCGCCCGGTCGGCGACCTCGAACACCATGTCGTGCAGGCCGCGTTCACCGGTCGAGCCGATGTACATCCCGGGCCGCTTCCTGACGGCTTCCCACCCCTCCAGCACCTCGATGCGGATGCCGTCGTACGGGTTGTTGTCCTGGCTCACGAGGTCCCCTCCAGAGGTGGCCGGCGGAGCTCCACAGCCTAGGCGAATTTCCGCATAACACCAGGTCAGTGCCTGTATGCCGAGGGCGTGGGCGGCCGCGTGAGCGCCTGCCCCAGGGCGGCGGCTCCGGCGGTCCCGGACCTGTGCCGCGGCGCGGCCGGGCCCCGCCGAAGCCCCGCACGGGGCCGTTTCGCGAACCCCCGGGGGTGCCCGATTCCACTTTTTCCGCACAGCCCCCGCCGGGGCCCGGACAGGTCCCGCACCGGGGGAGTCGCGACACCGGTCGACCGAGGCGGGACCACCGAGGCGGGACCACAGCCCGGCGGACCTTCGTCAGCCGGG
>NZ_JBIWFT010000007.1:227079-239543 GCF_044763205.1 Kitasatospora sp. NPDC096204 | reverse complement strand
GGCTCCGCCCGGCTCCGCCCGGCTCCGCCCGGCTCCGCCCGGCTCCGCCCGGCTCCGCCCGGCTCCGCCCGGCTCCGCCCGGCTCCGCCCGGCTCCGCCCGGCTCCGATCAGGGGGCCGGGGCGGCTGCGGCGGGCTCGGGGACGATCCACAGTTCGGCGGGGCCGTTGACGACGGCGGGCTCCATGCGGGCGGGCGCCGGCCTGGAGGGGTCGAGGCCGGTGCCGGGGTAGGCGCTGAAGAGGCCGTCCAGGGCGACCTCGGCCTTCAGGCGGGCCAGGGGCGCGCCGAGGCAGAAGTGCGGGCCGTGGCCGAAGGCCAGGTGCTCCTTGCTGGGGCGGGTCGGGTCGAAGTCGTCCGGCCGGTCCGGCTGGAGCTGCGGGTCCCGGCCGGCCGCGCCGAAGCCGAGCAGGATCGACTCGCCCCGGCGGATGACCGCGGTCTTGTACCCGACGCCGAGCATCAGGAACAGCGTGTCGCGGGACTCCTGTTCGCTCTGGCCCGTGCCCTCGCCGGTGGCGACGGCGGCCACGTCGCTGGCGAGGTCGGGTCCGGGCTCGCGCCGTTTGCGGTCCAGCAGTTCGGCCGGCGCCACGTCGATCCGCGCCCGGTGGGGCGCCGTCTGCTCGGTCGTCGTGGTCGTCGTCACCATGATGTCCATCGCGCCGCCGATGCGGGGTCGCAGGTCGGCGGGCACGCCGAACAGGTCGCAGATCACCGTCATGGTCAGCGGCCGCGACAGGGCCAGGCGCACGTCCACGGCCCCGTCCGGGCCCAGGTCGCGCAGCGCGGCGACGAGGTCGGCGGTCGTCGCCTCGATCCCCGGCCGCAGCGCGGCCACCCGGCGCGGCGAGAACGAGGGCGTCATCCGCCGCCGGCCCGAACGGTGCTCGTCGCCGTACAGGTTGAAGAAGTTCTGCTGCAGCGCGAGCGGCCCCATCGGCCACCCCTCGGGCACCGCCGCCAGACCGGGCCGGTGCCTGCGCGGCTCGCGCGAGATCCGCGGATCGCCGGCCAGGGCGCGGATCACCGAACCGCGGGTCACCGACCAGGCGGTGATCCCGTCGGGGAGTTCGGCCCGCACGGCGGGCCCGGCGGCGCGCAGCCGCGCGTTCTGCCGGTGCGGGGCCCGGGCGGTCATGTCCAGCACCGGGCAGCTCTGGAGCCATGCCTTGTTCCTCAGGATCTCTCAGGATCTTTCGGGGCCTCCTGGGGGGCTTTCCCGGGGGCCTTCCGGGGCCCTCGCGGGCTCGCCCCGGCGGCCGTGCCGGGGCACGGCCCACCGCGTCCGGGGTCTGGACCCCGTTGTAGAGCGGCGCGGTGCGCCCGTCAACGGGGCCCCGGCACGTCCGGCCCCGCCCGTCGCCCGGGTCTCACCCGCCCCCGCCCGGGCGCACGACGCCGAGGCTGCCGTAGGCCCGCAGGACGTCGGCCGGGTCGCCGGGGTCGCCCCGCAGGGCGGAGTCCAGGAAGGCGAGGGTGGCCGCGGCGACGACGCGCGGACCCTCGGTGCGGCCCAGGGAGCCGACGAGCGAGGGGACCGGCGGCAGGTACAGGGGGCCGTCCGTGAAGGTGAGGTGGGCGGCGCCGGGGACGGTGAGCCGGTAGCTCGTCGCGGTGGTGGAGGCGAGCGCCCCGGTGAGGCGGGGCAGGTAGCGCGGGTCGGTCGCCGGGGTGAGCGCCTGGGTGAGCGCGAGCACCGGCCGGCCGAGGGCGGGGGAGGCGGGGCCGTGGGGGAAGCCGTCCAGGTCGACGACGGCCTGGAAGCGGCGGTCCTGACGGGCCGCCTGCAGGGCGGCCGCGCCGCCCATGGAGTGGCCGGCCACCGCGGCCCGGCCGGTGTCCAGGCGCCCGGCCAGCGGGTCGGCGCCCTCGCCCCGGTCCAGGGCCTCCAGCCGGCCGAGGACGAAGCCGAGGTCAGCGGCCCGCACCGCCGTCCAGCCGGCCGCCGGCTCCTCGTCCTTGTCCCGGTCGCCGCTGGAGGAGGTCTCGGAGGTGAGCGTGCGGCCGTCGGCGAGGACGACGGCCGCGGAGTCGTACGGGTGGTCGAGGGCGGCGACGACGTAGCCGTGGCTGGCCAACTCCTCCGCCCAGGCGGTGTTCTGGGTGCGCACCCCGCCCGAGCCGGGCGAGAACAGCACCACCGGGAACCGTTCGCCCCCACCGTCCACCGGGGCGTCGAAGACCGAGCGGCTGCGGGCCCGCGCGACACCGTCCATCAGGAAGCCCGGCAGACCGACGCCGCCGGCCAGCGCCGCGGCGACGGTGCGCGCCTCCTGCCGGGTGCGGCCGAGGTACTGGGCCCGCCGCGCGCCCGCGGGGCCCTGCCGCGCCGGGTACCAGAGCTGGACCACGACGGTGCGCCGGTCGTCCGGATCGGCGGTGAAGGTCTCGGGGCGGCCCTGGTCGGTCCACTGCACGACGCGGGTGCCCACCGCGAAACCGCCCGACGGCTCGGGGAACACGGGCACGGGGAAGGCCCAGGCGGACAGCGGGCCCGCGGCGATCAACCCGGCGCAGGCCGCCGAGGCCGGCAGCGCCAGCCACCAGCGGGCCCGCCACGCCGGCCGGGACGGCGCCGCAGCGGGCGCAGCAGGGGGAACAGGGCGAACGGCAGCGCGAGGGCGGCGCCGGCCAGCACCGGCAGCAGCTGCCAGCGGATCCCCGTCACGCCCAGCGCGACGGCGCACGGCACGAGGACCGCCACCGCCGCGATCGTGGCGCGCGCCCGGGCGGCGGGGGGAAGCCAGCGCGCCGCCACCAGCGCGAGGGCGCCCAGCAGGGCGAGGATCTCCAGGGGGGACATGGGCAGTCCCGCGGTGTTCTCGGTCACCCGGTCATGCTCGGCGCCGGGCGCGCGCCGCCGCATCGCCCACCGGTGGCCGCCGCACTGCGACCGGGGGCGCAGTGCGCGCCAGCGCCCGTACGACCGCGGGCGGCACCCGGGCACGCCGCGGCGTGCCCGGCCTGCGACCACGGGAGGTGGTCGGGCTCCTCCTGCGGTCGTACCCCGGCACTGTGCGCTCCGACGGTGGGATCATGTGCCGCGCGCTCCCGCGGCCTACCGTGACAGGGCCGCGGTACGTGCCGGGCGGCGCGCGCGGCGTACGGTCCCCGTACCCGGCCGGCCCGGGGCCGGCAGTTCGCGGCGGCCGGCCCGGCGGGGGCGGCCGTGAGCCATGACGCCGAATCGACAGGGACGTGCGATGACCGAGGCGGCCGCCGAACCCGGCCAGGCCCACCAGACCCAGCAGACCCACCGGGCCCGCCAGTTGGACCGCTGGGACCGGACACGGGCGCGGGCGCGCTGGGCGAGGACGGCCCCACGGCTGACGGGCTGCGCCGACCGGGCCCGCGCCCGCGCGGCGCGACCGGTGGCGGCCGCCGGGCGCCGGGCCTCCCGGTTGCCGCCCGCGGTGTGGGAGGCGCTGCTGCCCGCGCTCCTGCTCCTCAACGCCGTCACCACCCGCGCACCGCACGAACTTCCGGCGGCCGCCGCCCTGACCGCCGCCCTCGTGCTGCCCCTGCCGTGGCGGCGCCGGGCCCCGCTCGCCGTGTTCGGCGCCGTGGCGGCCGCGGCCCTCGTCCAGTGGCTGATGGGCGTCCAACTCCCCGCCGACATCGCCCTGTTGATAGCCCTCTACACGGTAGCCGCGCACACCGGCCGACGCGGCACGCTCCTCGCCGCGGCCGTCACACAGACGGGCGTCCTGCTGGCCTGCCTGCGCTGGGCACCGGACGGCGCGTTCCTGACCCCCTTCGTCGCCCTCACCGCGACGACCGTCGCCGCCGCCGTCCTCGGCGTGAACGCCCGCACCACACGCGCCTACCTCGCCGCCCTGGAGGAACGCGCCGCACGCCTGGAACGGGAGCGCGAACAGCGCGCGCGACTGGCCGTCGCCGAGGAACGCGCCCGCATCACCCGGGAGATGCACGACATCGTCACCCACAACCTGTCCGTCATGGTCGCGCTCACCGACGCCGCCCTCTACGCGCAGCACCGCTCGCCCGAGCGGGCCACCACCGCGATGCTCCGCACATCCGAGACCGGCCGGCAGGCCCTGACCGACATGCGGCGCTCCCTGGGCGTCCTGCGCACCGACGAACCCGACGCGCAACGCCACCCGCTGCCCGGCATCGCCCAACTCCAGGCCCTCGCCGACCAGATGGGCGCCGCCGGACTGCCCACCCGCCTCGACGTCCACGGCGGCCACACCCACATCCCCGCCACCGCGGGGCTCACCGTCTACCGCCTGGTCCAGGAAGCCCTGACCAACACCCTCAAGCACGCACCCGCCGGCACCCGCGCGATGGTCCGCCTGCGGTGCACGACCGCGGCCGTCACCGTGGACGTCACCGACGACGGCCCCCACCCACCGCACCCCGCACCCCCCGCCCCGGCCTCCGCGCCCGCCTGCGCACCGCCCGGCCACGGCAGCCCCGGCCACGGCATCCCCGGCATGCGCGAACGCGCCGCCGCCTACGGCGGGACACTGCGCGCCGGCCCCCGGCCCGGCGGCGGCTGGGCGGTCCACACCCGCCTGCTCCTCGACCCCCTCGACCCCGTCGACCCCCACGGCCCCGTCGACCCCCTCGACAGCGGCGCGGCGGTGCCCGCATGACGATCCGCATCCTGATCGCCGACGACGAGGCACTGCTGCGCATGGCCTTCGCCACCGTCCTGGAAGCCCAGCCCGACATGGCACCGGTCGGCGAGGCCGCCGACGGCGCCCAGGCCGTCCACCTCGCCCGGCAGCTGCGCCCCGACGTCGTCCTCATGGACGTCCGGATGCCCGGGATGGACGGGATCGAGGCGACCCGCCAGGTCGTCGGCGCCTGCCCGGGCAGCAGGGTGCTGATCCTCACCACCTTCGACCTGGACGAGTACGCCTTCGCCGGGCTCAACGCCGGGGCCTCGGGCTTCCTGCTGAAGAACACCAGGCCCGAGGAGCTGCTCACCGCGATCCGCAACGTCGCCGCGGGCGACGCGGTGATCTCCCCGCGGATCACCCGCCGCCTGCTGGAGAACGCCCGCCCGCACCTGCCCGGCGGCCGCAGCGCCGAGAACGACGAGCGGCTGGCCCGGCTCAGCGCCCGCGAACGCGAGGTGCTCGTCCAGGTGGGCCGCGGCCTGTCCAACGCCGAGATCGCGGCCGCCCTGTACCTCGCGGAGGCGACCGTGAAGTCCCATCTGGGACGGATCCTGCACAAGCTCGACCTGCGCGACCGGATCCAGGCCGTGGTCTTCGCCTACGAGAGCCGCCTCGTCCACCCGGCCTGACCGGCCCGGCGCGCGCGGGCGGCCCGCAGCACCGAGCGGCCCGCCCACCGTGCACAGGAAGTCGAGCGGCCCGTCGTGCACAGGAAGTCGACCCCGCCGACTTCCTGTGCACGGCGCGGCCCGCAGCGCCGGGGTCAGGGCAGCAGGGCGCGTTCGGCGCGGCTGGCGGCGATCCGCTCACGCGCCAGCGCCCGGGCGCGACCGCTGTCGCCGTCGCCGCCGAGCCGGGCGAGGATCGCCGCCAGCGGCCTGATCCGCCCCCAGCCGCCCCAGTGGCCCTCCGGGATCTGCGTGGGGAAGACCCAGACGCGGCCGGGATCGCGCGGCCAGGCGCCGTCCTCGGCGTCCAGGATCGCCTCGGTGACCTCGGCGATGACACCCGCCCGCTTCCGCTCGTCGAGCTGCCCCTCGGGTACCGACGGCACGACCTTGTAGCGGGGCGCGTCCGCGGGCTTCCCGCCGACGAACACGGCCGCCGGCCGGTGCAGGAACAGCCACGACACGGACCGGGCCACCGGATCGGCGGGGTCGAACCCCTCATGGCGGATCAGGATCTCGGTGATCCGCTCCATCAGCGCCGCCTCGGCGTCGGGCCGCAGTGCACCGTCGGGAACGTACACGTCGAGCATGGGCATGGCCGAACCCCCTGTGGGTTTAGTTTTTAAACTCAGAACCTGACCGGAGGCTACCTCCGCTGAGTGCAGTTCGTAAACCCAGATCGGTAGGCTGGCCCCATGGAGACACGGCGGATCGACCCGGTGAACTGCTCGGTGGCACGCGCCCTCTCGGTGGTGGGGGAACGCTGGTCCCTGCTGATCGTCCGTGAGGCACTCGACGGCGCCCACCGCTTCGGCGAGTTCCACACCCGCCTCGGCATCGCCAAGAACCTCCTCGCCAACCGACTCGACACCCTGGTCACCGCCGGAGTCCTGCGCCGCGTCCCCTACCGCGAACCCGGCGACCGCCAGCGCTTCGCCTACGAGCTCACCGAACAGGGCCACGCGCTGCGCCCGACCCTCATCGCGCTCCTGGAGTGGGGCGACACCTACCTCGCCGATCCCCAGGGCCCGTCGGTCGTCGTGCGCCACCAGCCCGCCGACGACACGAACCCGTGCGACGCCCCGGTCAGGGTCGTCCTGGAATGCGCCGCGGGCCACGGCCACCTCGCCCCGCAGGACGTCCGCCGCGCCCCCGGCCCGGGCGCCCGCTTCGTGGAGGCGCCGTCCCCGACGTGACCGGCGAAGCGGTCGAACGCGCCGCACCGGTGCGCAGGAAGTTGACCCGCCGACTTCCTGCGCACCGGTGCGGCGACGGCCTGTCCGGTCTCCTCCCAGGTTTCGGCTCGGATCTCGCCGAACTCGCCGCTGCGGAGGGCGGTGACGAACGACGCCCAGGCCTCGGTAGCGAAGGTCGAGGCCGGTTCGCTGGGTTCCTTGGAATCACGAGCAGGGATCAGCGGCCGGTGGTTGGCGCACTGCGGGGATCACCCCGCAGCGCCAGCCGGCCAGGCGTCTGCGGATGTTCGCCACCATCGGCGCGATTCAGGCGGGCTTGCCGGAGTTGCTGTGGGACCAGTTGCGAGGTGGGCGGGCCCGGGGGCTGATTCGCCATGGTCCGCCCATCCGTCATTCACCCGCTACGGCTGGACCGGGAACTCGCCCGCCTTGACGGCGTCGAGGAAGTTCTGAAAAGCCGCGGGGGTGAACTCCAGGACGGGGCCGCGCCGGTCCTGCTTGGTGTCGCGCACCGGGACGGTGCCGGCCGGGGTCACCCCGACCTCGATGCAGTTGCCGTTCTCGCTGCTGCTGTAGCTGGACTTGGCCCAGCTGTAGCCGCCCTGGTCGAGGGTGATGCCGTCGTACATGGTCATCCTCTCCGTCGTCCCCGACTCGGCTTGTTCGTCAGGGTTGCCTGCAAGTATGACCGCGTCGCTGCGGGGCTGAGCCGCCTGGACATGGGGACCTCGAACGGGCGGCTGTGGCGGGTGAGATTCGCGAGACGGTCCGTGAAGGCCTGGTGCTGGCCGGTGTAGGCGACACCATCGCCAAGCAGGTCGCTGAACAGGTGGACGGCGAAGGAACAGACCGCGGGCCCGGGCCGTTCGCGGCCCGGGCCCACGGATGCCGGACCGGGGGCTCAGACCTCGCCGAACTCGCCGCTGCGAACAGCGACGACAAAGTTCGACCAGGCGTCGGCCGGGAAGGCCAGGGTGGGTCCCTCGGGGTCCTTCGAGTCGCGAACAGGGACGACGCCGGGCAGGCTGTCGGATACCTCGATGCACTGCCCGCCGTTGCTGCTGTAGCTGGACTTGAACCAGTCGAGGGTCATATCGCCTCCGTAGCTCGCGGGGTCATCGCCACCGAGTCCGCCTGTGAAAGGGCATGTGTTTGTAGCTGATAGTAGGCCGCCAACGCGGCTGTCACTGTGCTGGTGTCCCGCTCCAGCCGGTCCACATGATGCGTCAGTCGTCACCGAACTCGCCGGAGCGAACGGCGACGACGAAGTTCCACCAGGCGTCGACCGGGAAGGCCAGGGTGGGGCCCTCGGGGTCCTTGGAGTCGCGGACGGGAACCTGGCTGGAGGACCCGATCCCCACCTCAACGCATTGTCCCTGCTGGGCGCTGTACGAGCTCTTGCGCCAAGCGGCGTTGTGCAGGTCAGCCATGTTCAAAACCCTTCCGCACTTCTCGAACGAACTCGATGCTCGCGGCCCGGGACAACGCCTCGACCTGGAGGTGACCGTACTCACTGGCCCACGCGGCCAGTGTCTCCGGATCGCGTTCAAGGAAGCCCCGCTTCTGCGTCTCCCCGTAGCCAACCATGGCCCTGTTCGGCGTCGTCAGCAACGTAATCGGGTGGGCAAACGGCCTGAGTTCGCCCAGTGAGGACGGGCTGACCTGAAGAAGTACGCGAGGTCGAGTCGCAAGCATCTCCAGGTGCTGCAGTTGCTCGACCATGACGTCGCGGCTGCCGATAGCCGGCCGCAACGCCCCTTCGTCTATGACCACATGGATGAGTGGTGCGGGATCGCGTGTGAGGACTCGCTTCCTGTGGAGCAGCAGCTCGGTTCGCTCGTCGGCTTGTTGCTGCGTCGAGGCGCCCCGACTGACCAGTGCCCCTGGTGCGCGCGGGTGCGCAGGACTGTCGGTTGGAGGTCGGCACCTGAGACAGGGCCGCTATGCGTCAGTTGACGATTCAGTGGGCCCGTCGGAATTGTTGTGGGGGCCACTTGCGTTCATTGTCGCGGCCAGGTGGTATGCAAGAAGATGGGTGGGCCCCGGCGGCTGATTCGCCAGGGTCCACCCATCCACCATTCACCCGTTACGGCTGGACCGGGAACTCGCCTGCCTTGACGGCGTCGAGGAAGTTCTGGAAGGCCGCGGGGGTGAACTCCAGGACGGGGCCGCGCCGGTGCTGCTTGGTGTCGCGCACCGGGACGGTGCCGGCCGGGGTTCGGCCGACCTCGACGCAGTTGCCGTTCTCACCGGCCGAGTAGCTGGACTTGGCCCAGCTGTAGCCGCCCTGGTCGAGGGTGGTGCCGTCGTGCATGGTCATCCTCTCAGTTGTCCCCAACTCGTACTGTTCGTCAGGGTTGCCTGCAAGTATGACCGGCTCGCTGCGGGGTCGAGCGCCTGGGACATAAGGACCTCGAACTGGCGGTTGCGACGGGTGAGATTCGCGAGACGGTCCGCGAACGCCAGGTTCTGTTCGGTGTAGGCGACGCCATCGCCGGGCAGGTCGCTGAACAGGTAGACAGCGAAGGAACCGGCTGCTCCGACGTGGTAGCCGGATTCTTCGGTGAGCACTTGAATCGTGACGTTGTCCATCTCGCATACCGCGATCAGATGCTCCAGCTGGCGGCACATCACATCGTGATCGCCGACGAGCATGCGGAGGGCGCCGGCGCCGATGATGAAGCGGGCCTGAGGCGCCCTCTCACCGAACAGCACCTGCTTGCGTAGCTCTGTGCGTTCGACGACCTTTTCGAGTGGCAGCGGATTGTCCGCCTTCAGCAGGAAGCGTTCGCGGGAAATGACAGCCTCGGTATAGGCGGCGGTCTGCAACAACCCAGGCAGGATGTTGGGTTCCCAGTTCTTGACGAGCTTCGCCAGCTTCTCGGCCTCGACCAGGGCGCTGAACGACGGGTGCATGTCCTCGTCAGTCCACCAGCCGTGTTCCTTGCTCTGCTTAGCCATCTCCCTGAGCGAGTTGGCAGTGGGTTGGTCCAGGTTGAACTGAGTGACCCACGAGTTCACATCGTGGACCTTGATGATGTTCCGGCCAGTCTCCAGGCGGCGGACGATCGCGGCCGACAGGCCAAGGGCGTCGCCGAGCTGTTCGCGGGTGAGCTTGTTGCGTTCGCGGATCCGGCGGAGCCGGCCGCCGAGGAGATGTCGAAGGAACGGCACGCCGGAGGGGCGCTCGTCCTGCTCTTCGTTCGTGGCCTCTTCGTCCATGCCCCACCCCTATCAGCTGCGACTGATGCCTCGTCAAGTCTGCCGTCTGCAAGCGATGGGCGCCAGCTAGCCACCATCGTCAATTGACGGTGATAGCGCATGTTGCAATTCCATCCCGAGTGCGAGACTGTAGCAGCGGACTCACTGAGAGTGGCTCGTTTTGCACTCTGGGTGATCTATCTATCGCCGTGCTCGCCGGGGGTTTCCCATGCATGAGTCGCTGCGCCCTGCCCCGCACCCGGGCGCTCCGTCAGCTGCAAGCCGCCACCAGCCCGCCCTTCACTGGGTCCCCCGCTGATCAGAACCCCACGGTCGGACCTCCATGGCTACGGTCCGGCCGTTCGCTTCAGCAATAGCCGCCCAGCGCACCCCTTGAGGCACTTCACCATGCTCAAAACTCACCGGCCCCGCATGTTCGTCGCGCGCCTCGACTCCTGCGTCGAATCCACGCCCATGGCCCGGTACATGCTCCGGGCCTACCTCTCCGGGCTGCCCTCGGGCGAACGGTACGGCGACACCGCCGAACTCCTCCTCGGCGAACTCTTCGCCAACGCCGTTCAGCACTCCGACGCGCCCGACGACCGGCACATCGAGGTCCGCTTCTCGCTCGTCAGCTCCCGCCTCCGACTCGAAGTCCACGACGCCGGCTCCGGGTGCCCGGCCCTCCACGTGCCGTCCCCGGACGACGAGCGCGGGCGCGGACTGTTCCTCGTCAACAGGCTCGCCGAACGCTGGGGCTGTGCCTCCCGGCCGGGCGGGATCGGCAAGTTCGTCTGGGCCCACATCGCCCCCACCCCCACGCCTGCCCTCGTCACCGTCTGAAAGCCCGAGCCCCCCGTGAACCTCGCGACCCTCGCCCGTCACACGCTCTCCCGTGGCGCCACCCCCGCCGCCACCTACGCGCTCCTCGCCCGCCTGGGCCACCAGCCCCTGCCCGTCGCGCGGGCCGTGTGCCTGGCCCTCGACATCCCCCACGCCGAGACCATCCGACGCCTGGCCGACTGCCACGACGCCCTCCTCGCCGACCCTCGTCCCGACTCCGAAGCCGACACCGGTGAACTCCTCGAAGCCCTCGGCGTCTTCGACATTCCCGTCGCCCTCGACGCCACCGGCCGCGCCGTCGTCGACCTCTTCCTCACCGCGATCGAGGCGCTGGGCGGCATCCGCCCCGGCCACCAGCACGGCCTCCAGCGCTGGTTCACCACCGGCAACCTCACCGCGGCCTACCTCTCCCTCGCCGCGACCCACCCCCTGCCCCGCACCGGCGACCCCACCACCTACTGGACCACCCTCACCACCGCCGGCGAACTCCTCACCACCACCCCCAACCCCGACCCCCGCCTCAAGTACGCCCTCACCCACTGTCGCACCCAAGCCACCCGCACCTGAACCCCACCGCGCACGAGAAGTCGACCCCGCCGACTTCCTGCGCGCGGTGGCTGGTTGGGGTGGGTTGCGCGGGCCGCTCCGGCTGAGCGGCCCCGCGCCTGAAAGCCTGTGTCGTGCACGAGAAGTCGGCCCCGCCGACTTCCTGCGCATCCCGGCAGGAGCCGACCACGCGCTGCCGCCGCGCGTCGGCGAGCAGCGCCCGAGGGGACACGCCGCCGAGCGGACGGCGGCCATGCGGGGCCGCCTGTGTGCGGGCGGCCCCGCACGGCCGCCCGGGGCCGGTCGCCGCCCGGGGCCCATGGGCCCCGGTGGGCACCGGTCCTGCGTGACGCGGTGTGAGAGCCTGGCCCGGTGCTGCACGACGGACCAGACGACCCTACAGCGGCCCGACCGCCGTGGTGGGCCGCGTACCTGACCCGGCACTGCGCGGTCGCCGACACGGAGCGCGAGCTGGTCGCGGGGTGGTTCGGCACTGACGTCGCCGAGGCCGACGCCGCCTGGGAGACGGCGATGCTGGAGGGACTGGAGGCGCGCCTGCCCTTCGGAGGCGGGCACGCGGTGCTGCTGTACAGCTGCGACCTGCCGACGGACTGGGGAACGGAGTACCTGGTCCTCCACCCCGGCTGGGGCCGGGTGCGGGGCCGTCTCGCCGCCGTCGACACCCGCTTCCCGGAGCCGGAACGCCGGCAGGGGCCGGGCCTGTCCTGGCGGGAGCTGGTCCACCTCGCCGACACGCCGGACCACGCCGCGCCCGGTGTGCACGACCCGTCCGCGCGGCTGCTGCTCCTCCTGCCGACGCTCGGCGACGCCCGACTTCCGCCGGACGCCACCGAGGTGGTGCGGGCTGCGCTGGTCGCCGTCGGGACTCCGCCACAGAACGCGGCGCGCCTTGCGGCCTTCCTCCTGCGGCACCCGCTCTGGGCACCCGCCCACTGGAGCGCACCGCAAGGCCGCCGGCGATGGGGCCGGCCCTGGGCGGCGGAGCGTGAGCGCGCCTTCGCCGGGACCCTCCACTGTGACGTCCCGGGAAGCCCGCGCTTCGCCCGGCAGCTCGCCCACGGCATCACACCCGCGCAGAGCAGGCAGCTCGCCCGGGCGCTCGGGACCTGGCAGCCGCGGTGACGGCCCTTCAGCCCACCGGGTAGGCCGGGTGGGCGGCGAGGTTCCGTCCCGGCCGGCTGTACAACCGCATTTCGGTGGCCTTGAACCCACCCCCGCGCGCGGGAAGTCGACCCCGCCGACTTCCTGTGCGCGGTGGTTGGTTGGGGTGGGTTGCGCGGGCCGCTCTGGCTGAGCGGCCCGTGCGTGAAGGTGAAGGTCTGTGTCGTGCGCGGGAAG